>JABHHN010000069.1 GCA_018671515.1 archaeon
ATATGCACAATTGGTCAACAAACATGTACCAATGGTGAATGGTCAGAATGTCAAGGTTCTATAAATTCAATTGAAGAAATATGTGATAGTCTTGATAATGATTGCGATGGTTCAATTGATGAAAATTGTGAAATCATTCCTGAAAATATAGTCAAAATTTGTCATTTTCCACCTGGTAACCCTGAAAATGCCAAAGTTATTGAAATCATCGATACTGAATTACCTGGACACATAAATAATCATAGAAATGATGAATTATGTACTAAATGGTGTGATTTTTTAATTGAAACAGATGAAGATATTTCTAAATGTCATTATGATGAAATCAATACTTGTGAAAAACAAGGTGGACTTGATTATTATTCAAAAGGTACAATGATTGTTGATGGAAATCAAAATAAAGATACTTGTTGTGTGGATGAAGATTGTTCACAAGAAAGCAAATCAGGAGAATATCTTTTAGAAAGAATATGTATTGAAGGATTAGGATCTGGTGAACTAATAAAATGTGATTGTAAAAATGGTAAATGTAATCATGACAACTCAAATAATAATAATAATAATAATAATGAACCAATTGTTATTAAAAAAAATGTTATAAATAATAACAATGAGAATAATAATCTACCTACATTTCCAAATAAAAACAATGATTGTGATGGATGTTTAGAAAATGGTAATTGCTTTTCTTATGGAACAAGACAAAAACTTTCAGATATTGGTTTATATTGTAGCTTTGAGGGTTCCTTTAATTTTCAAAAAGAAATAAAAGAAAAATGTGAAAATAATTATGAATGCAAAACAAATTCATGTGTAAATGAAAAATGTGTTAATTTCGTCGAAAATAAAGGAATAATAAAATCATTTATTAATTGGTTAACAAACATATTTGGAAAAAAATAAATTTTATTATTATTTTTCTTTATTTAATAAAAAAAGAATTGAAAAAATAATCTCAAGAACAGGTAATTTAAATTTACTCATAATAAAAAAAGAGAAAAACTAATTACGCATACTGTAATTAGGAGATTCCTGAGTTATATTTATTTCATGTGGATGACTTTCTTTTAAACCTGCATTTGTAATTTTTATAAATTTAGCATTTTCTTTTAATTCTTTTATAGTTTTAGTTCCAGAATAACCCATTGCACTCCTAAGCCCACCTAATATTTGATATACAACTTCCTCAACTCTTCCTTTATATGGAACAATACCTTCAACTCCTTCAGCAACTAATTTTCTAGACTCTGTTATTCCTTTTTGCCCATACCTATCTTTGCTTCCTTTCATCATTGCACTTATAGAACCCATTCCTCTATACTGTTTGTATTTACGTCCACCTACAAAAACTACTTTACCTGGACTCTCTTCAGTTCCTGCAAAAATGCTTCCCATCATAACTGATGATGCTCCTGCTCCAATTGCTTTTGCAACATCACCTGAATATCTAATTCCACCATCTGCAATAACTGGTATATCATATTTTTTTGCTACGTCGTATACATCTTCAATAGCTGCAATTTGAGGCACGCCCGTTCCTGCTACTATCCTAGTTGTACAGATACTTCCTGGTCCAATTCCAACTTTTAGTGCATCAGCACCTGCTTTTATTAATACTTCTGCTGCTTTACCAGTTGCAATATTTCCTGCGATAACTTGGACATTTAATTTTTTTAATTTTTTAACAGCTTCAACTACGTTTTTAGAATGACCATGAGCAGTATCAACAACTATTACATCAACATCCTCATTAATTAATGCTTGAGCTCTTTCCAAATCTGTAGGTCCAATAGCTGCTCCTACTCTTAATCTTCCTCGCTTATCTTTACAAGCATCAGGCGAAATCTTCATTCTTGCTATATCTCTTAAAGTAATCATCCCTTTTAATTTCAGATCTTTATTTACAACGAGAAGCTTTTCAATCTTCTTATCATGCATAAGTTCAGTTGCTTCTTCTTTTGTTATTTTTTCATGAGTTGTAATAGGATCATATACCATAACTTGTTT
Source organism: archaeon (assembly GCA_018671515.1). Taxonomy (GTDB): domain Archaea; phylum Nanobdellota; class Nanobdellia; order Woesearchaeales; family GW2011-AR15; genus JABHHN01. The sequence goes on from JABHHN010000069.1 coordinate 2,008, forward strand.
TACTAATAGATCTTGATCTATTACTTTTCTTATATCTCTATTTGTTAAAATTCCAAGTAATAATCCTTCTGAATCTACAACAGGAAAACTAGAGTATCCTCTTTCTTTAATTAATTCTTTTACATAACTAATTTTATCATTCGGATTTAATGTAAATGGATCTTTAACAATCCAAGATGAATATCTTTTAACTTTTCTGACTTGTTTAGCTTGTTGAGTTATAGGCATGTTTTTATGAACTATACCAATTCCTCCTAATATCGCTAGAGCTATAGCTGTTTCTGCTTCAGTAACTGTATCCATTGCAGATGAAATTATTGGTATATTTAAGTCAATTTTTTTTGTTAATTTAGTTTTTAAAATAACTTCACTAGGCAAAACTTCTGAATATTGAGGTAAAAGCAACACATCATCAAAAGTTAATGAATTTCTTAAATTATTAAATTTAGTTCCATTTGTTTTGTTAGTTTCTGTTTTAATTGATTTTTGAATTTTCATTTTGTTTACCTCTATATATTTTTACAAAGAGTTTTTGAAAAATTAAACTTATTATATTAGTTTTATACTTTCATTAATCTTTGTACATTTTTTATTATTTCATCTTTATTTAATGTCATAAATTCCTTATTTTTATATAAAAATTTTCCTTTAACTATAGTATCTGTTACATTGCTTCCACTTGCTGCATAAATAATATGTGAAATAATATTATTATGTTTATTAAGTGGAGTAAATACAGCTTCATTAAGTCCCATCGCAGTAAAATCTGCATTTTTTCCAACTTCAACACTACCAATTTCATCTTCTACCATTAATGCCTTTGCTCCTTGAATATTTGCCATATCGTAGATTTCTTGATCTTTAACTCCAATTGGATTATTCATCTCAAATTTATGCATTAATGCTGATGTTTTCATATCATCGAATAAATCTAAATTATTATTTGATGTTGGTCCATCTGTTGCTAAACTTACGATTATATCCATATCTAACATTTTACGAAGTGGCATAGCTCGTCCATATGCCAGTTTCATATTTGAAATTGGATTATGATTTATTTTTGCATTATTTTTTTTAACAATCCTAAGTTCTTGATTAGTTATCCAATTTGCATGAACTAACATTGTTTTTTCATCAATCCAACCAAGTTCATCTAAAAATTCTATTGGTGTTGCTTTATATTGATCTAATGATTTTTTTACTTCTCGCTCAGTTTCTGAAACATGAATTCTTCGCAAAACATTATATTTATCACTTATTTCTTTCATACGTTTTATTGTTTCTTTTCCACATAAATAAATAGAATGTGCTGATGCTATTGGTGTTACATATTTCTCTTCCAACATATCTTTGATAAACTTTTCAGAAAAATTAACTGCATCAGTTGGTGTTTTAAAAAACCCAGGCATATCATGAACTGTTGAATCTAAAAACCCATTAACACCAGATTCTTTCATAGCTTGAGCCCTTTCATATGGAAAATAGTAAAAATCTGCAAAAGTCGTTGTTCCAAATTGTATTCCTTCAAGTAATCCAAGTTTAGTTCCCCAATAAACATGCTCTTTAGTTAACTTTGCTTCCATAGCTAACATTTTTTGAAGCCAATCATGTAAGCCAAGATCATCAGAATAACCTCTAAATAAGGTCATTGGTAAATGTGCATGAGTATTAATCATTCCAGGCATTATAAGTTTAGATGAAAAATCATGAATTTCTTCATTATTTTGTTCAATATTCTTAGCAATTTTTACAATTTTTCCATCTTTAACTAATATGTCAGTATCTTGTAGAATTTTTCTATCTTTATCTTGAGTTATTATATATTTACAATTTTTTAGTATCATTTTTCCTCTTCAAGAATTCCTTTCTCTTTTTATTTTTTTATTTTATTATTTTATTATTTTATTATTTTATTATTTTATTATTTTATTA
>JABHHN010000070.1 GCA_018671515.1 archaeon
GCAGTCATTGCGGCAGGGGCTGTTGTTACCAAAGATGTGGAGCCATATTCAATAGTAGGAGGTGTTCCAGCAAAGATAATAAAAAAACGATTTACTGAAGAACAAATTGATAAGTTATTGAATATTAAGTGGTGGAATTTGCCGTTTGAAAAAATCAAAAAGAATCATTCGATGTTCGGTAATATCGATGAGTTTATAAAAACTTTACACACCCAAAATGATAAAAACTTTTAATAATAGCCCATTATCGCTTTCAGTTAGTTCAATAATATTTTTCATCGTTTTCTTTTTGCTTTTTATGTCTAGTGGTTCAATCATCTATTTTACGAATATTCCTTATCGTCCTATTTACGTAATTTTTATTATAATGCCATTGCTGTTTTATTACAGAATTAGGTTGTCGCAATATCAAATATATATTGCATTATTTTTACTGGTAGTAATTATATCTGGTATTTTTAATGGAATGGGGATAAATGGTATTACTCTATATTTTAGATATGCGATAGTTCCTTTTCTTCTCGTTTATTTAGTTGATATTTATTTCTCACCTCAAAAAACAAATAAGATAATTAGAATTTTAATATTTGTGGGGTTATTTCAATTTCCTGTAGTATTAATACAAAAAATATTTCATCAAAAGCTTATTCCTTTAGCCAAAGGATCTATCAGTGAACCAGACTTTTACTTTGGTACTTTTCCATGGAGTGGCGATCCGTCTATGACATTTTTTTTAAATTGTCTTATCATATTACTACTGTTTGCCCAAAAAGTACCCAATCAAATAAAAAATAAAATAGTTCTTTCATTAATTTTCAGTATTACAATATTTTTATCTGGTTCTGATATTATACGATTATTTAATATGATATTATGGGGATTATTTTATTGGAAAAATTTTAGAAAAAATATTTTTATTTTGTTTTCTTCTATAATTATTGTTTTTTCAACACCCTTGTTTTTTGATAACATAAAAGTACCTGTAGCTATTAGAAAAATTCAACACCTAGGAAAAATATATGAAACACCTACTGGGGGTGGATCTGTAGAAGAATTTCTCTCTGGTAATTATGCAAGAGCAGCAGGATATTATTTTTTCTTTGTTAAAGAACCCATACACTTTTTTGGTGATGGACCAACAAAATATGTATCACCTTTTTCCAGAGAAAAACGATTAGGTATAAGTGGTCATTTTTTGCTATTATACTCTGAAATTGGCTTGTTAGGTCTATTTGCATCATATATGGTTTTATATAAAATAATTTTTCGCCACAAAAAAATGAATTTTCTAAATAGTAATAAGTGTTTGAGGTATCTATTTATTTCTTTAGTGCTCCTTTCATTAACATCTAATATCCTAAATGATACATCAGTTATGTTAACTATAGCAATATTCTCAAAATTATTCAATATAACTCAACTTGCATAGATGAAATATTTAATAATTACACCTGTAAGAGACGAAGAAAACACGATTGAAATAACAATAAAATCAGTGCTAAACCAGTCTATTTTACCAGCCAAGTGGTTAATTATTGATGATAATTCCACAGATAATACGCCAAAAATTATAGAAAAGTATTCATTAAATTACTCTTTTATAAAATCACTATCAATTGATGATCAGCGTAAAAGGATTCCAGGGAAAGGGCCAATGTCGATATTCAATTATGGTATAAAAACGATTGAATTAAATCAGTATGATTTTATTGTTAAACTTGATGCAGACATGGAGTTTAAAAACAAATATTTTGAAACAATATTTCTTGAATTTTCAAAAGACTCAAAATTAGGTATTGCGTCTGGCCTGATTATTGAAAAAAATACTTTAAAACCATCAAAAAAACATTATCATGAAATCACGCAAGGACCCACAAAAGTTTATAAACAAAAATGTTTTATTGAAATTATGCCTAATGAAGAATTTAAAGGCTGGGATTTTTTAGATAATATTAAAGCAATGAAAAATGGTTATAAAACAAAGATAATTAATAATTTAAGAGCTATTCATTTAAAGCCTATGGATCAATCGGTCGGTTATCAAAAAGAGAATTATTTGAAAGGGTATTATGATGCACATCTTAAATTCTCTATACTATTTGTTTTTGTAAAATTTCTTAAAAAAATGCTACTTGAAAAACCATTGTTTTTAAATGGATACTATTATTTTTATGGTTATTGTAAAAATTTATTTATAGATAAAGAATTTTATAAGGATAAAAA
>JABHHN010000071.1 GCA_018671515.1 archaeon
AATTTAGGATTATTTAAGAGCAAGTCAAGTTTTTCTATTGATTCATCTGAAAAAGCATGCTCTAACTTATGCGCTTCTTCATGTACTCTACTGATATCATGTCCTAGAACATCGACTAAGAATACTTCAATAACTCTATGCTTATGCATGAGTTTTCTTGCCTCTTTTTTACCTAGTTCAGTTAAAAAAATCTTTGAATACTTATCAGCAATTAGATAACCTTCTTTTGCTAGCTTTTTAACCATAGCAGAGACACTCGGTCTAGAAATCTTTAGCTCTTTTGCAATATCTATTGATTTTATCCCTTTATTTGTATCTTTCTCAAATAGATAATACATAGTTTGTAGGTAATTTTCAATTGTTATGTTCATAGAATGTTAGGTTTAACTAACTTATATATAAACCTTTCTAAATGTTAGTCTAAGCTAACAAAAACAACTTATGGAGTTTTCTTGCCCCTTGATACTTTGTTTTGATGTATCGGCTTCGCCTCATTTGATAAACACACTTCTTGCCCTTGATGTATTTCCTTGAAGGCTCACTGTGTTCGCTGGATTGGAGAGAATTCCCTAAAATATAGTCTCCCTGCGGTCGGATTGATTGGAAACTTAAATTTAACTTTTCGGAACGAAATTTCCCAGAACTCCGCAAACATATCACTGTAAAAATTGATTGTGTAACTTGAAAGAACTTGCTTCTTATAGTCGCTGCAATTCTTTAAATGTTTGCTCGTAACTGGGAAAGTAACTAACAGGAATTTAACGGAAAATTGGGTCGCTTACGCTAAATCGCCAAGCGATTTCCCCAATTTTACTCAAATTGGCTTTTTCCATCATGAGTCTCGGGGTCGCTTCGCTCCAGCTCGAGCCTCTTGGGAAAAAGCCAACTTCGTTAAATTCCGATGTTATGTGCAATTATTTTCAAGGGCTAAAAAGTAAAAGTGGGCAGTTTTCCTAAATCTTTTCTGACAATAATTCATAAATATGTTCAATCTCTTTCTTAAGTCGATTTTGATATTTTGAAATATTTTCTCCAACAAAAATTTTCTTCCCTTGCTTAATCGAAGCAATTCTTTCAATTAACCAACTAATTAATGATAAAATTCTGTTGATCTTGATTGCGTGAACAATCTTTTTTTCATTTGGTTTCAATCCAAAATTATATTCTTTCAAAAATACTTCTTCCTGCTTTTTAGTTAAATGGTTTTCTGCAATCATACATCCAAAATCAAAAAAGAAATATTCAAAAGTAGCAAGTTCCCAATCAATTAGAACCAAATTTCCTTCTTTTGTTTTAATAGTATTTTCAGGAATGATATCATCATGAATTAAATGAACCCTATCATATTTCTCAATCAATGATTTAATTTGTTCTAATTCACACAATACTTTTGAATATAATTGTTTCATCTCATTATGAAATTCATCACCTAAATATTTACTATTTTGGAGAATGTTTTTTTTGCTCCATGAACCAATTGGTTCTTTCCATTCTCTATTTTTAGTCAAATCCTTTATTTGATGAATTTCTTTCATAATTTTTGCAACATTCTTTAAATCATTATCAGAAAATTTCTTTAATGTGATTCCATCAATAAATTCTTGAATCATATAATCATACTTGAAATTAGATTTTGAATTATCAAAGAAATAAACCTTTGGAGCGCATTTTCCATTTAATTTTTTCAAAATTTTATATTCTTTCTCAGAATTATCAAATTGGGTATTTGCATAAATTCTCAATACAAAATCTCCTTTTATTGTATTCAATAAAAAATTAACATTATGCTCGCCCTTCCCTAAAGGTTTATGAGATAATACCTTGCAGTCTAATTGAGATTCAATACTTTTTGTTAGTTTTGAGGTAATCTTAATCATAATAATAAAATATTCAAAATAATATATAAATCTATTTATAGACGGAAAATTGCCAGATAATTCTGGTCTTTAATGTATCGCTTCGTTCATTCGATAGAGCGCCACTAGTAAACTTTAATTAGTTAATTCTTGTTAAAAATATATGGATAAAGCAGAAATTGAAAATTATCTTAGGACTCCTATAAAATATGAATGTCAAAAAAGCTATTGAAAAAGCATTTCAGTTTCTTGAAAGTCAAAGTAAGAATGGTTTTTACAGATGCCAACTTTCAATAGATAGAAGCATGACTAATCCCAAATATTCTCCTCGCGAAATTGCATCTTCTGCTTTAGTGCTGGGGACTACCTTTCCCCATAATTTGCATCCAAATCAAGAAATTATTAATTATTTGAAGAAACATCTGCGAGGGGATAAATCAATTTCTTTTTTTGAAGATCCAAAGCTTCTTCCTACCGATGCAGATACAACTTCATATACCTTATCTGTATTAATTCGTTCAGGAAACTTAACTATAAATGAAACTCGCGAAATCGCTAAAAAAATTATTGGAAATAAAAATAAGGGTGAAATCCAAGTTTATTTTAATTCTGAAGAGTCTAATCGGGAAAATCGTTTTGATGAAGTTGCTTTATGTAATATTTTATA
>JABHHN010000072.1 GCA_018671515.1 archaeon
ATTTAGTCTTATCAAAGAAGTAATAAAAGGAAAAAAAGTATTATTGATGGATGATAGTATCATAAGAGGAAATACATCTAAGAATCTGATTAATTATTTAAGAAAAGAAGGTGGTGCAAAAGAAATCCATTTAAGGATATCATGTCCAGCAGTTGTCAGTCCATGTTTTTATGGAATTGACATGTCTACAATTTCTGAATTAATAGCTTCTAAATATATTAAAAATGTAGGTGAAGATATTGATAAAGAATCTTCTAAAAAACTTGCAAAAGAATTAGGTGCAGATTCAATATTGTATCAAAATATTGAAAATATTCCAAATGCAATAGGTATTCCTAGGAAAAATTTATGTATGGCATGTATTGATGGAAAATATCCAACAGAACAAGGAAAAAAACTTTGTAAAAAATCAATTGAAAATTATAAATTGGGATTGAATGTAAGAACTTATGAGGGATGAAATATGAAATATAAAATATATTCAATCACTAAAAATTTTATAAATTTTTGTGCACAAAAAAACTTTGTTTTTTTAGTGTCTCAAAATCAAGGAGGATTTTAAGATCATGAAAGTTTTAATATTGGGCAGTGGTGGACGTGAACATGCATTAGCATGGAAAATTTCTAAAGAAACAAATATTGAAAAAATATATTGTGCACCAGGAAATGCAGGAACATACAATGTAGCAGAAAATGTTAACCTCGACATTATGGATAATGATTTGTTGATAGATTTTGTAAAAGAAAATTCAATAGGTTTGACAATTGTAGGTCCAGAGGCACCATTAGTTAATGGAATTATTGATGAATTCGAAAAAAATAATCTTAAAATATTTGGTCCTAAAAAATATGCTGCAATGCTTGAAGGAAGTAAAGTTTTCTCAAAAAAAATAATGCAGAAATATGGAATTCCAACATCACGTGGAGAAGTATTTTCTGATATCGAACTTGCTATTGAATTTGTAAAAAGTAATCCATGGGCAAGAGTTGTCAAAGCAGATGGTCTTGCTGCTGGAAAAGGTGTATATGTATGTGATGATGAAAATGAAGTAATAAATGCAATAACTGAAATCATGCAAAATAAAAAATTTGGAGATGCAGGAAATAAAATTTTACTTGAGGAAAAGCTTGTAGGTGAAGAAGCATCATTTTTGGTTTTTAGTGATGGAAAAATAGTAAAACCAATGGTATCAACTCAAGATCATAAGGCAGTTTATGTTGGTGATAAAGGCCCAAATACTGGTGGGATGGGTGCTTATGGACCTGCTCCAGTAATTACAAAAGAATTACATAATTATGCAATGGAAAAAATCATGTTACCTACAATAAATGCAATGGCAAGTGAAGGTACACCTTATGTTGGGATATTATATGGTGGATTGATGATTACAAAAGATGGCCCAAAAGTAATTGAATTTAATTGTAGATTTGGAGATCCTGAAGCTCAACCGATTCTTACATTGCTTAAATCAAATTTGATAGATATAATTAAGAGTTGTATTGATGGGACACTTGATATGCAGGATGTTGTTTTTGATGAAGGTGCAGCTTGCTGTGTAGTACTTGCATCTGGTGGATATCCAGGAGCATATGAAAAAGGAAAAAAAATATCAGGAATTGCTCTTGCTGATGAAGTAGATAGAGTGAAAGTATTTCACGGAGGAACAAAAATATCAGAAGGAGATGTTTTGACAAATGGTGGAAGGGTTTTAGGTGTTACAGGAATTGGAAATTCAATAAAAGAATCTATTGATAATGCATATTTGGGAGTTTCCAAAATAGATTTTGAAAATAATTATTTTAGAAAAGATATTGGACAAAAAGCATTAGGTAGGTAAAAATGGAGAAACAGGAATTACGTAAGGAATTTTTGAAAAAAAGAAAAAAATTTAGTATAGACAATGTTGTACATTTGAGTAAAAAAATAAATTCTAATTTAAAAATATTAAAAGAATATGTTAATGCAAATTCTATACTTTTTTATGTCTCATTTGGAAATGAAGTAGATACACATGAATTAATAAAAAAAGCAATATTAGATGGAAAAAAAGTTTATGTACCAAAAATGAATGGTGAGGATATTGAAGTTCATTTATTGAAAGATTTTTCAACTTTGAAAGAAAATAAATTAGGTATACTAGAACCAAATGGTTCAGAAGCAATAAAAAGTATTGATGAAATTAATATAATAATTATTCCAGGAGTTGCATTTGATAAAAAAGGAAATAGAATAGGTTTTGGAAAAAGTAATTATGATAGATTTTTAAAAAATATAGAAGTTAAAAAAATAGGATTAGCATATGATTTTCAGGTAGTAGAAAATATTGAGATTGAAGAACATGATATTCCAATTGATATCTTGATTACAGAATCTAAATTATATAATTTTGATAGAATAATTAATGGAAGTAAATTATCAAACTGGAATCTAAAAAAATTAGAAAAAGAAATTAGGATTTTAGATAGGAAACCAACTTTAGCAGTAGTTTTGATTGGTGAAAATCCAGCTTCAAAGATATACGTAAATATTAAAAAGAAAAGATGTGAACAGGTTGGAATAAATTCAAGAATTTACAAATTAGATAAAGAGATTTCTCAAGAAGATGTCATTTCTATAATTGAAGATTTAAATAATGATAAAACAGTAAATGGAATACTTGTCCAATTACCAATTCCAAATCATTTGGATGAAAATGAAATAATCAATACAATTTTACCAGATAAAGATGTAGACTGTCTTACACAAATAAATTCAGGAAAATTATTTTCAGGAAAATCATTTGTTGAACCATGTACACCAAAAGGAATTATAAAATTGATTGAATCAACAGGAACAAGTATTTCTGGAAAAAATGCTGTAGTTATAGGACGAAGTAATATTGTTGGAAAACCAATATCACTTATGCTTCTAAATAATAATGCTACAGTTACTACATGTCATTCAAAAACATTGGATATGAAAGAGATAACAAAAAATGCAGATATTTTGATAGTTGCTATTGGAAAACCAAAATTTGTTACAAAAGATATGATTAAAAAAGATGTAATCATAATTGATGTTGGAATAAACAGAGTTGAGGATAAAATATTTGGTGATGTAGATTTTGAAAATGTAAAAGATAAATGTTCTTTTATAACTCCTGTACCACGTGGTGTTGGACCGATGACTGTCGCAATGCTCATGGAAAATACTCTTATTTGTTATAAAAAACAACTAGGTGATGAAAATGTCAAATAATATTGCAATTCTTGCCTCAACCAGAGGAACAGATATGCAGGCAATAATTGATGCAATAGAATCAAAAGAATTAGATGCAAAAATAACAGTTATGATAAGCAATAAAGAAGATTGTTATGCATTAGAGCGGGCAAGAACTCATAATCTAAAAGGAGTATTTGTCAATCCTAAATTAAAAACAAGAGAAGAGTATGATGAAGAAATATCAAAATTATTAGAAGAAAATGAAGTAGATTTGATATTATTAATAGGATATATGAAACTTATGAGTGATTGGTTTGTACAAAAATATAGAAATAGAGTCATGAATATCCATCCATCATTACTACCTGCTTTTGCTGGTGATATGGATGTAAATGTACATGAGGCAGTACTTGAACGTGGTTGTAAATATACAGGTGCATCATTGATATTTATTGATGAGGGTGCAGATACAGGACCAATCATATTACAGAAATTAATAAAAGTTGAAAATGATGATAATGTGGATTCATTAAAAGATAAAGTTCAGATAGTAGAACAGGAATTGTTTTTGGAAGCAATACCACTTTATTTTGAAGGTAGATTAATAGTTGAAGGGAAAAGAGTATTTATTGAATAATTGATATCTTATATACCACCAGTCTATTGACAGGTGATGGTCATGAACATTTGACATAATAAAATTTTGAGGGGATAAAAAAAATGATTAGGCGTGCATTAATATCAGTATTTGACAAGACAGGGATTGTAGAATTTGCTAAAGGATTAAATGAATCAGGAATTGAAATATTAAGCACTGGTGGAACTGCAAGAAAATTAAAAGATTCAGGAATAGATGTAGTGGACGTTTCAGATTATACTGGTTTTCCAGAAATGATGGATGGACGGGTAAAGACACTTCATCCAAAAATTCATGGAGGATTGCTTGCATTAAGAGATAATGAAAAACATATGCATGAAGCAGAAAAAAATAATATCAAGATGATTGATATTGTTGTTGTTAATTTATATCCATTTAAAGAAACTGTTAAGAAAAATTTAAGTTTTGAAGAGACAATCGAGATGATTGATATTGGTGGACCATCAATGATTAGAAGTGCATCAAAGAATTTTAAGGATGTAATTGTTGTAATTGACCCAGAAGATTATTTATGGATTCTTGAAGAAATAAAATTAGGTCATGATATTTCAATTGAAAAAAGAAAATCATTGGCAAAAAAAGTATTTGAAAAAACATCAATCTATGATGCAGAAATTTCATCATATATGACTGAAGAGACTTTACCTGGATCTTATTCTATTTCATATCCTAAAAAACAGAATTTGAGATATGGTGAAAACCCCTATCAAGATGCTGCATTTTACATAGATGAAAATGTAATTGAGCCATGTGTTGGAAATGCAGAGCAGCTCCATGGAAAAGGATTATCTTACAATAATATAATGGACACTGATGGAGCACTTGAAATAATAAAAGAATTTGATGAGACTTGTGCTGTTGTTATAAAACATGCAAATCCATCCGGTGCGGCAGTCTCAGATAAAATTGAAGATGCACTTATTAAAGCATTTAATGCTGATTCACTATCTGCTTTTGGTTGTGTTATAGCAATGAACAGGATTTGTAATAAAGAATGTGCAGAATTTTTATCAGATAAATTCATTGAAGTTGTAATTGCACCAGGATATGATGACGAAGCATTTGAAATATTATCAAAGAAAAAAAATAGAAGACTTCTAAAATTACCTTCATTAAATGATAATCTTTTACATGATAATAAAGAAAAAGTTACAACAAAAAAAGTTGTAGGTGGAATTTTAGTTCAAACAAGAAACTTTCCAACAATAGATATCAATAAATTAGAAATAATCAATAATAAAGAACCTACAAAAGAAGATATTTCAAGATTGACACAAAAAGCAAAGGATGGTATTTTAGATGAATTTATTTGTGTTACAAAAAAAGAACCAACAGAGGCAGAGATAAAAGATATGATTTTCGCAATGAAAGTCTGTAAGCATGTAAAATCAAATTCAGTATTGTATGCAAAAAATTTAGTTACTGTTGGGATTGGTGCAGGACAGATGTCAAGAGTGGATGCAACAATTATTGCAACAAGAAAATCTACAGGAAAATCAGAAAATGCAGTTATGGTTTCAGATGCATTTTTCCCTTTTAGAGATGGAGTAGATGAAGCAGCAAAGTCAGGTATATCAGCAATAATTCAGCCAGGTGGCTCAATTAGGGATAAAGAAGTAATACAAGCAGCAAATGAGCATGGTATAACTATGTTATTTACAGGAACAAGATTATTTAAACATTAAATTAGTGGGGGTAAAAAAATGATACTTATTATATTTGGTAGTAAATCAGATGAAAGAATTTATACACCTCTTTTAGATGGAATAAGAGAAAAAGAAATTGAATATGATTTATTTATTGCAAGTGCACATAAATCTCCAGGTTATGTTGAAGATATTTTAGATGATGTTGATAAAAAATATAAGTTGATAATTGCAGGAGCAGGTCTTGCAGCTCATCTTCCAGGTGTAATAGCATCAAAAACAATCAGACCAGTAATAGGTATTCCAATTGATGTTAATTTTTCAGGAATGGATTCATTATTATCAATAATTCAGATGCCACCATCTGTTCCTGTTCTTAGTGTTGGTATTGATGAATATAATGAATCAGTTAAAAATTCAACATTGATTTTAAAGAAATATGATAAAGTAAATATTTTGCATAAAAATTTATTTCCAGAAGGAAAATTAAAGAAAGTATTAGGCATTTTTTCAGATTTTAATATAAAATTTGAATATAATACAATCGTAAAAGTTGATTGTATAAATATCAATCCTGTGGAACTTGGACATGATGTAGACATTCTTGAGAATTGTATATCTGTAAATATTCCAGTTTCATCTGAGTCAAATATGGATGATCTAAAAAAATTATCAGATATGACAAAAATTGGATTGTGGGTTGGATTAAATAGATTTGATAATGCTGCAATTTCTGCAATACAGCTATTAAATTTTGATGATGAATATTCTAAAAAATTAATTAAATTTAAGAAAAATTTGGAAGAGAGTTTTAGAAATGCATAGAATTGAAATTGGATTGAAAGAGAATATCAAAGACCCACGTGGAGATGGGATTAAGTCTAGAATAAAAGATGAATTGGGAATACTTGTTGACTCAGTTCGGACAATAAATATTTTTACACTTAATTTTGAACTTCCAAAAGAACAAGTTCATTTTATTGCAAAAGAATTATTTAGGGATAAAGTAATTGAGTGCTATTCATTTGATAAATCACTTGCAAAATCTAGAGAATTTGATTTTTTGATAGAGAAAGGTTTCAAGCCTGGTGTGACAGATAATATTGGAAAGACTGCTAAAAAAAATATTGAATTCTATTTGGATGAAAAGCTAGATGACGAAAAAAAAGTATTTTATTCAGTGCAGTATTTGATAAAAGGGAATATTTCAAAAGAACAATTGAAAATTATTTCAAAATCAGTAATTGGAAATGAACTTATTGAAAATTTTATATTTTTTGATAAGGATGAATTTATGGAAAAAGGAATTGGATATCCTATGCCTATTGTAAAAGGAGATTCTCAAATAAAAGTTGATACATTTGACTTATCAAAATATACAGATGAAGAGCTTCTTAAATTATCAAGAGATAGATGTCTTGCACTTGATTTGAAAGAATTAGCTCTGATAAGGGATCATTTTTTGGATGTTGAAAGATTAGAAGTAAGAGAAAAAATAGGTTTATCTAAAATGACTGATGTTGAACTTGAAGTTTTTGCACAAACTTGGTCAGAGCATTGTAAACATAAAGAGTTTGATGGGATTGTCCATTATTCAGATCTGGAAACAGGAGAGGAAGAGACAATTAATAGCATTTTTAAGACTTATATAAAAAATTCAACTATGGAAATCAAGAAAAAACTTGGTAATGATGATTTTCTAATAAAGATGTTTAATGATAATGCAGGGATTGTAAAATATGATGAAGATACAAATTTTGTATTTAAAGTTGAGACACATAATTCACCAAGTGCACTTGATCCTTATGGTGGTGCAATTACAGGAATTGTTGGTGTCAATCGAGATCCAGCAGGAACTGGACGAAGCGGTGCAGTTCCATTATTTAATACAAATGTTTTTTGTTTTGGTGATCCATTCTATAAAGCAAAATTGCCACCAAATACACTTCATCCAATGGTGATTTTCAAAGGAGTTCATACTGGTGTTAGAGATGGAGGGAACCAATCAGGAATCCCTACACTTAATGGATCATTATATTTTGATAATAGGTATATGGGAAAACCATTAGTATATTGTGGGACAGGTGCATTGATGCCATCACAGATAAATGGTGAGGAAGTATCAAAGAAAATAATAAAACCTGGCTATCTTGCACTTATGTCTGGAGGACGTGTAGGAAAAGATGGAATTCATGGAGTTACAATGTCATCTGAAGAAAGGCATTCAGGAACACCAGTAACAGCCGTACAAATTGGAGATGCGATTACACAAAAAGTCATGCTTGATTATATTTTTGAGATGGGACAAAAAAATTGGATAAAAGCAATTACTGATAATGGCGGTGGTGGATTATCATCATCAATGGGTGAGATTGCAAGAATATCAGGTGGTGTTGATGTTGATCTTAAAAAAGTCCCATTGAAATATCATGGGCTTCAGCCATGGGAAATATTTATTTCAGAGAGTCAGGAAAGGATGACTTTTGTAATTGATCCAGTTGATTTAGATAAAGTAATGGAATTAGCAAAAAAAAGAGATGTTGAAGTATCAGTAATTGGTAAATTTACTGATTCAGGATATCTTAATTTATTATATGGTAGTCAGAAGGTTGCTCAAATTGAAATGGAATTTTTGCATGAGGGTCTACCAAAAAAAGAAATAATTGCAGAATGGAAAAAACCAAAACATGTTGAACCTGATTTTGATGAACCTGAACTAGTTCTTTTAGAATTAAAAAAATTATTATCAGCACTTAATATATGTAGTAAGGAATATATTGTAAGGCCATATGATCATGAAGTAAAAGGTCGAACAATCATCAAGCCATTATCAGGTGTGAAAAATGATGGTCCTAGTGATGCATCAGTAATGGCACCAAAATTAGATAGCCGTGAAGCATTAGTCATTGGTCATGGATTGTGTCCAAGATATAGTGATATTGATGCATATCATATGAGTGCGTGTGCATTTGATGAGATGGTTAGAAATATTATTGCAACAGGTGGAAAGATAACTGATCTTGAAAATGATGAAGTTGTAATGTGGTCAATAAATGATAATTTTTGTACACCTGATTCTATATATGATGAAATAAAAAATCCAGATGGGAAATTAAAATTTGCAAATATTGTCAGAGCAAATAAAGCATTATATGATTATACAACTGCATATAATATTCCTTGTACATCAGGAAAAGATAGTATGAAAAATGATTATAAATATATTGATGAAAATGGTGAGAGTGTAAGGATTGCTGTTCCTTTGACACTTCTTTATTCAGGTGCATGTAAGATAAAAGATTATAGGAAATGTGTGACTATTGATTTCAAAAAATCAGGTGATTTAGTCTATATTTTAGGTGAGACTAAAAAAGAATTAGGTGCTGGAGAATATTTTAATTTACATGGTTTTATTGGAAATGATGTGCCTAAAGTAGATGCAGATTCTGCAATAAAAATGTATAAATCTGTTGGGCGGGCAATGGATGATTCATTTATTGAATCATGTCATGATTGTTCAGATGGTGGTCTTGGTATTGCATTGGCTGAATCCGCGTTTTCAGGCGGACTAGGTGCAGATATTGATTTATCTAAAATTTCTAAAAAAGGAATTGATAGAAATGATCATCTATTATTTTCAGAATCACAGAGTAGATTTGTAGTTAGTATAAAACCAGAAAATAAAGTCAAGTTTGAAGAGATGATGGAAGGAAATGTGTTTTCAGAAGTAGGAAAAGTAATTGATGAACCTATGTTTATAGTAAAAAAATTAAATCAGGAAATTGAAAAAATAGGATTGCAAATTTTAAAAGAATCATGGCAGAAGCTTTTGAGGTTTGATCTGCCATTAGAAAATATAAGGTGATGAAAAATGCCATTTGTTGAAATAAAATTATGGAAAGGAAGAACTGATGAAAAGAAGAAAGATATGATTCGAAAAGTGACTGCTGCAGTAGTTGAATCAATAGATTGTCCAATTGAACATGTCAGTGTAGTGGTGACTGAATATGAATCGAAACATTGGGGAAAAGCAGGTGTTCCAGGAGACGAAATTAAATGAAGGTAAAAGCACTTATTCCAACTGGACTTGGATTTAATTGTGAATATGAATCTGCAAAAGCTTTTGAGATGGCCGGCGCAGAATCTACTATAGTTGATATTAGAGATATTATTGATGGGGATGTAAATATATTTGATTATGATGTAATTATGTTAATTGGTGGTTTTTCTTATGGTGATGATTTAGGAAGTGGTAAAGCAATTGCAAATTTACTTAGATTCAAAAAAATAAATGGTGAGCGATTTATTGATCTGATTAAGAAGTTTGTAGTAGATGAAAAAAAAGTAGTTTTAGGAATATGTAATGGTTTTCAAGTACTAATTAAATTAGGAATATTGCCTGGATTTGATGAAAATTATGAAGATCAGAATTCTTCTTTGGCATTAAATGATTCAGGAAGATATGAAGATAGATGGGTTAATTTGAAATTCAATAGTGAGAGTAATTGTATTGCAACCAAAGGAATTGATGAAATGTATATTCCTGTGAGACATGGTGAAGGAAAGATAATTGCAAATGATGATGTTATGGAAAAAATAATGGATAATAATCAATATATTGCACAATATATAAATCCTGAGACTAAAAAAATTGCAGTTAAATATCCGATAAATCCAAATGGATCTACAAATGCAATTGCTGGACTAAGTGATGAGACAGGAAGAATATTTGGTTTAATGCCACATCCAGAAGCAAATTTATTGTTTGAAAACCATCCGCATTGGACGAGATTAAAAAGAGATTATGAAGATAAAGGAATGAAAATTCCAGAACATGGAGATGGTTTGAAAATTTTTAAAAATATTGTAGAATATCTTGAAGGGGTGAAAAAATGATATCTGAGAAAAATTTATTTTTTCGAGATTTCATAATGAGACGGAGATGAAATTATGATAAAAGAAGAAGTTATAATTGAACAGTTAGATAAGACATTAACAGAGACTGATTTTCTAGCACTTGGAAAAAAATACAGAGGAAAAGTCAGAGACAATTATATTATGGATGAAAAAGTATTCATGATTGCAACTGACAGGCAATCAGCATTTGACAGGATTCTTGCATCTGTGCCATTCAAAGGTCAAGTGCTTACACAGACATCAATATTTTGGTTTAATAAAACAAAAGATATTGTGCAGAATCATATGATAGATAATCCAGATCCAAATATTATGGTTTGCAAAAAATTAAATGTATTTCCTGTAGAATTTGTCGTGCGTGGATATATGACTGGTGTAACAAGCACAGCAGTCTGGACTGCATATGAAAATGGTGAGAGATTATTCTGTGGAAATGTCCTTCCTGAAGGGATGATAAAAAATCAGAAGTTTGATGAAGCAATTATAACTCCAACAACAAAATCAGATGAACATGATGAAAAAATATCAGCAGAAGAGGTAATAAGCAAGGGACTTATGACTAAGTCTCAATGGGATTATGTTGCAGAAAAAGCACTTAAATTATTTAAGAGAGGAGAAGAAATTGCAGCACAGAATGGTCTTATCCTAGTTGATACCAAATATGAATTTGGTCATGATGATAAAGGTAATATTTATTTAATTGATGAAATACATACACCTGATTCATCAAGATATTGGATAAAAGAATCATATGATAAAAAATTTACAGATGGTGAAGAACCAGATAATATTGATAAAGAATTTCTGAGATTATGGTTTAGAAAAAACTGTGATCCATACAAAGATGAAGTATTACCTGATGCACCACAAAATTTAGTTGTTGAATTAAGTAGAAGGTATATCATGCTTTATGAAAAAATAACTGGTCAAGAATTTTCATTATCATCTAATTTAGATACAACTGAAAGGATAAAAAATAACCTAAAAACTGCAGGTTATTTAAATTAAAATTTATTTTGATTGGATAAAGGAGAAAATATTTCCTTTGAAAGTAAAATAAATTATAAAAAATAAATTATTAGGGGAATTAACATGATATTGATATTAAATTTTGGTTCACAACTGACACATCTTATCGCAAGAAGATTTAGAGAATTAGGTGTATATTCAGAAATTAAATTACCATATGACGTTACAGATTCAGAATTAGATAAATGTGATGCAATTGTTTTATCTGGTGGTCCAAATGATGTCAATGCAGAATCAATAACTTTCAATAAATATGTATTTTCATGTGGCAAACCTATTCTTGGGATCTGTTATGGTCATCAGATAATTGCACATCAATTTGGAGGGTCAGTTGTTTCAAGTGATAGCAGTGAGTATGGAGAAACTAAATTAGTAGTATTAGAAAAAACAGGACTTTTTGAAGGTCTTAATAATGATGAGATCGTATGGATGAATCATGGTGATACAATAGGACAACCACCAGTTGGGTTTAAGACAATAGGTACATCACCTGACTGTAAACATGCTGCCTTTGTAAATGAAGAAAAAAATATTTATTCTGTTTTATTTCATCCAGAAGTTCATCATACAAAACATGGTATGGAAATATTTGAAAATTTCATAAATCTTTGTGATATTAAAAAAGACTGGAAAGTTGAAGAACAAAAAGATAGATTAATTGATGAAATTAAAACATTAGTTGGTGAAGAGTCTGTTGTTATGGGTGTTTCTGGTGGTGTTGATTCTTTAGTTGGTTCATTTTTAATTGAAAGGGCAATTGGTAAAAGAGTTTTCTGTGTTTATGTTGATACAGGACTTATGCGAAAAGATGAAACACAATTTGTCAAGGAAATGTACGATGAATTAGGTTTTGATAATTTTGAAGTTGTTGATGCATCATCATTATTTTTAGGAAAATTAAAAGGTGTAACTGATCCTGAAGAGAAGAGAAAAATAATTGGACATACTTTCATTGAAGTTTTTGAAAAGGAAGTTGAAAAGTTAAAAGAACAGAATTTTCATATTAAATTCTTAGGTCAGGGTACAATATACCCTGATAGGATTGAAAGTGCTGCACCATCAAAAACTGCAGACAAGATAAAGAGTCATCATAATTTGACTTTGCCTGAAAAGATGAGTCTTAAATTAGTTGAACCACTTTCTGATTTGTATAAGGATGAAGTTAGGTTGTTGGGTAAAGAGTTAGGGATTAAAAAGGAATTTTTGGATAGACATCCATTTCCAGGTCCAGGTCTTGCAATCAGGATTTTAGGTGATATTGATGAAGAGAAATTAGTTATTTTGCGTGAAGCAGATGATATTTTTATTTCTGAATTAAAATCATCTGGTGAATATAAAAACACATGGCAGGCTTTGGCAGCACTTATTCCTGTAAAGACAGTTGGTGTTATGGGTGACCATAGGACTTATGAATATATGATTGCACTGCGTGCTGTAACAAGTATGGATGCGATGACTGCTGATTGGGCAAAACTTCCAAATGATTTATTACAGAGGATTTCTAATAGAATAATTAATGAAGTTAAGGGTGTGAATAGAGTTGTCTATGACATTACTCAGAAACCACCTGGTACAATTGAGTATGAGTGAGGTTTTTATGGGACACCAAAAATCCATTTTGGATTTTTTCGTGTAACGCAAAAGTCCCTTGGAACTATTGGATATGGGTGAGGTTTTAGAAATATTTATATATTACGTTGTATTACAATAGCATACAATGGAAATAGTTACAGTTAGATTTCAAGAAGATATACTAAAAAAAATAGATAAGAATCTTTTCACACATAATTATAATTCTAGGACTGAATTTATTAGAGAAGCAGTTAGAGATAAATTATCTAACTTAAATAGGGATGAACTTGTTGAAGAATTTTTAAAGTTTAAAGGAAAAGCAAAAAAGAAAACTACGTATGAAGAAAATAGAGAAACTAAAAAAGAAGTAAGTAAAGAGTTAATGGCAGAATTAGAAAAAAGATTTAGTTAATTTCTTCAGGTTTTTTTGTATTAGTAATATCATTTAGATCTTTTAAAAAATGCATATCTTGTGAAATCATTATTGCTTTATGGTTCCTTGCTTGAATTGCATTGATACAATCAACTAAAGGAATGTTTATGTTATTAGATAATTTTTTTGCTTCTTGAAATTCTTCTTTTTTAATATTAATTTTCGTTAAAACTTTGCATAGATCTAGAAAATTTAACATTTCATTAATTTCTCTTTCTGAATAATCTTTTTTCATTTCCCAAAATAGTGTTTCAGAAAATACAATTTTGTCTTTATTTTTTAGAATCTTCATAAATAAATTTGATGCATATTTACCTAATGGTCTTCCAGTTTTTCCAAATCTATCTTCATAAAAATCTCTCCATATACATGTATCAAGAAAATATTTAGTAGTCATTTTTAATAAAGGATTCACCAATATTAATAAATTTATTGACGAGAAAATATCTAGTCATTTGAAATTATCACTTTAATAATTTATTTTTTTTGTACATTTCTTTTATTTGAGAACCTTTATAACCTTAGGACGCTTATTTAATATTATTGGGACGTGAGATACAATTAAGAAAATAAATAAGGATGAATTGAATTTAGATCCCTTTTCAAATATGAAAAAAGCTGCACGAAATAGGAAAGTGAACCTTACAGGAAATGAGAAAAAAGTACTTATGAAGATAATTGAAGAAGGAAGGATTGCTGATACTGAAATGGCAAAATCCATGAATATTTCTCAACAAGGTATATTTAGGATAAGAAGAAAGCTTGAAGATTTGGGAGTAATTGAGGGATATTATCCACTTATTAATTTTAAAAAAATAGGTATAAATCTTATTCAAGTTATGGGAATAAAGCTTAATCCTATTGTCTGGAAATCTATGAAAGAATCTGAGATTTCAGAGAGATTTAGAAAAATACCTTATATTTTTCATGCGTATAGGATAACTGGTTATGATATAACATATATGTTGACGCTTGGATTTAAAGATATACATCAAAAAGACAGGTTCATGAAAAAATTGGAAACTATTTTTGTAGATCAGATGGAAATAAAATGGTCATATAATTTTTCGGTTGAAAATATAGTAACTCTTGATCCATTAAGTCTGTTATATGATTCAATTGCTGAAAATGAATACGTATTTGATAAATTGCTCTAATGTTTTAGAGAGTGTATATTACAACTATTTTTACATAATACATTCTAATTTACTATAACAGACTTATATAGAATGAAGTAAAGGTATAATTATGGAAAATTATAAGAAAATTATAACAGAATGTAGATTTTGTAAAGAAAATATAAAAAATAAGTTTGTTGTCAATGGGTTGATTATTACATGTCCATATTGTAATAAACCACAAGAGTAAGATTTACAGGGATAAAATATGACGAAAAGAAAACGAATGAATTCATTTAAATCAAGATTTGGCAAATTGGAAAAACCTTATTATAAGATGGTTTCAAAATGTAGAAATTGCAAAAAATCCTTCGTTGTTGATAGAACCTCAAAATTATTTTCTGCCAAGTATTTTTGCGAATTATGCAATTTAAAATATATTAAAAAATCAAAAGAAATTGATTTGGCAACTTAGTTTAATTTCTTTTTTGGAAAAATATTCTTATTTTTGCTTTTGAGTAAACTACAAGTAGAGATAGAGAAAATGGTTTAGTTTACTAGAATATCCTTATATATGTATTTACCTTAATTATTTTTATGACACAAATATATGAGGAAAAATTAAATTCACTTAGGTACAAAATTGTGGCATATAAGATTTGGAATGAATAGTAGGTATCAGCTGTGTCCTGCACAGTATCAGCCAAGTATTGGGCTGATTTTCAAATCGCCACCAAAAATCCCAATATAAGTGAAGAAGTATATTCATTTCCAGCTGCGTTGCAGATTTGGTTTGGATGCTTTAGTTTGGGATTACTATTTTTAATTAATATTCATATTTTAAATAAATAATCAGATAAGGAAAAAAATAATGACAATTACAGAATCACAATTTGAAATGGGAAGAAGAGATGTCTTAAAAAGAGATTTTCATAAAAGTGGAAATTATAGGGATGAAGGTTAGAGTTGGTCAGGTAATTCAAAAAAATATGATTATTCTGATTCAACAGAAACCAATGAAAATGATGAGGGATATACATTCAAGATACACATGTCCCAACTTTCACTAGATAAATTGAAAATAAAGCCAACTAAAAATTATATTACAGTTCAATCAAATAAGAAAACTATATTTATCAAATTTGATAAAATGATCAGACCTGAGACAATATTTGTAACAATCAAAGGAAGCATGCTGGTAATTAATGTAAAAAAAGAATAATTGAATGCCAATATGTGATTAATAGTTTTCTTTTATTATGCGTTTATAACAAATATAAAATCAAATAGAAATAGCGAGAGCTATAGGGAAAATAAAAATGGGAAATATAGGTAGCTATGACAGAAGAAATGATTATTCTTGTCCAGAGGATGAAAAACAAAATAATCTACTTACATCTATTTTTGAGTTTTTAGATGTGATTGTTAAAGCAATATTTAAAGAGGGTGAATAAAATGATATGTGAAATAAACTATCAAGAATTTGAGAAAGTATTTTCAGGTATTGTAGAACCTGATGTAATTAATGGAATTTATTTTAAAGAATTTATGGATGAATGAAAATAGATTATTATATATGTTTAAAATAAATATGTTTGAAGTTAATTTTTTATATAACATATTTTATTATTATATCTATGAGTAAACATTTTGAGATAATACAAATTGCAAGAGTATCAGAATTTAAATTAGCTATTGGTGGACCTGCAATAGTTGCATCATTTAAGCCAAAATCTAAAGCAGCTATTTATTTATTCAATTCAAATGCAAAAATTATTTGGTTGGAAAGATTAGACAGAACATTTATTAAAAATACTAAAGCTAGTATTAATAAAATCCTTGGTAGGGAGCCAAGAGGATATACTTTAGATATAAATGAAGGAGCTTTTGTATTATTTGTATTAGATTGATATTCTTATATGATTTATGAAATTAATTTTTTTTGAAATATAGAAAGTAATTTAATGCATTCTTCTTTTTGTTTTAATTGATGTCACTTCCATTAATAATTGATAAAAATACAACACTGCTTATTTTAGGTTCATATCCTAGTGTCATGTCGCTTCGTAAGAAAGAATATTATGCTAATCCATCAAATGATTTTTGGCGGATAATCTCATTTGTTATTGATTTTGATATTGAATGGAAATGGTATGATGATAAGATAAAAATTATTCTAAAACATAAGATTGGATTATGGGATGTTTATAAGGAAGCAGACAGAGAAGGGAGTAAGGATGTTGCAATAAAAGGATTTATTCCTAATGATTTTTCGGTTTTAAAAAATCACAATGTTAAGAATATATTATGTGCTGGAAAGGAAGCATATAGATCATTTGAAAAGTTAAAGGTTGGAATTCCATTTCATTATCTTCCTAGTACGAGTGCGGCGAATAGGATTACATCAAAAGAAGAAAAGGCTGAGATTATTAAGAAGTTTCTTTAGTTTTTTTTTTATCTAATTCAATTTAATTCATTAATAATTTTAAACGTATCTTTATCAAATTTTGAGAATGCAAACCACTTTTTTCCTAAATCTTTAAGAGATGCTCCAATATGATATACTTCTTTATCATCAATAATTAAAAACCTATCATGAGATTTTGAAAATTTTTTAACAATTATATTTTCATACTGAGAATTATATTTATCTAAATCTAGTTTTAATTGTTTTGTAATATTTTTGGTATAAATTATAACAGATACATTTTTTTCTTTTTTGGTAAATAATGTTAAAACTGTATCATCAACATAATTATCAACAAGTACTATTGATTTTTTTGCAAATCTTATTTAATCAGAAATAAATTTGTATGCATCAAATATTTGTCCATCAAAAAATATTCCTTTTTTTGGTTTTATTTCTTTGTTTTCTATTAGCTTAAAAATTTGTTCAAATTTACTGTCATGTTTCAATAATTTTTGTTCAACATTATCTATTCTTTGAAAAATTTGTGCATTTCTTTTTAAAATTTTTCTCATTATGATAAATGCTCTCATTATTTGGATATTTATTTCAATTGCTTTTTTACTTTTCAAAATTCCTGAAAGCATTGCTACTCCTTGTTCTGTAAAAACATAAGGTAAATATTTTCTGTGTATTCCTCTACCTTTTTCAAAGGTCGCAAATTGCGACCTTAAAGAATTATATTCAAAAGTTGTTAATTGAAACATAAAATCTTTTGGAAATCGTCGACTATTTCTTTTTACTTGCTCATTTAATCTTTTTGTTTTAACTTCATATAATTTAGATAAATCTCTATCAAGAATCACTTGTTTTCCTCTAATTGTATGAATTAGTGTATTAAAATTATTTTTTTCTAAATTTACCATGTTTATTATTATCAATTAAAATTGAGATATTATTGTATTTAAATATAATCTGTGAGAAGTTGTCCAGTGATTAGTTTAATTAAATATTATTATATTAGAACTATTTATATATTACTAAGTATTACTAAATAATACGGTGGAAGCAATTAGTCTTAAATTAGATGATGGGTTTTTAGTAGATATAGAAAAAACCATGAAGCAGCATAGATATACAACAAAAACAGAATTTATAAGAGAAGCAATCCGTGACAAAATAAAACAGTTAGAAAAAGAAGAGGCTTTACTTAAATTAGGAAAAATTTATGGTGCTTCAAAGAGAAAAACTACTGATGATAATCTTAAAAAAGCAAAAAAATTAGCATTTGAAGATTTAGAAAAAGAATTTAATCTTTGATGAAATATTCTGGAAGTTTAGCTTTTGTTATGTCTTTTAGTGAATCAAAATCATTATCTCTTGCTATTAATTGCATATCATTAATCTGTGAGAAGTTGTCCAGTGTTAGATTATGTATAAATATTAAGAATACACATACATTATTCTAATTCATAAATAAATTCATCTTAACAAAAAAACTGAAAACTATATTTTAATTTAGTATAGATTAAATTCATTATTTCAAAAACCATATTTACCAATCCTTATATGCAATTTTCTAAATCCTTTTTAATACAATTATCTTAATTATATTTTAGTAGACGAGAGGGGCTTTTATTGATGAAAAAGGAAATTTATAGAGAGTACCGAGAGGTATGCTCTATAAATATAATGCAAAAAAGAGGTGTGAAAAAATGAATGAAGACAAATGTGAAATAGTATGTGATGAAATAAATAGTTTTTTGAGTTTTGAAAATAAAAAATGGATAGAAAAATCAAAATTTGTTAAATTACTAGAATGAATATTTATTTTTATTTTATTTAAATTTCTTTTTAAGAACTTTAATTGAATTATTAGTTCAATTAATATTTTAAATGTAGACGTATTTACTAATTATTGGGGTCTGATTTAAATGAAATACAAATTAAAAAAACAATCACCAACAATCACTTTACTATTGGCTACTAAAATAATCGAGAGGTGTTTAATATGAGAACATGGATATTTCAAGGAAATCCAGATGATTTTCCTATTTATGAATATATAAAGGGTTGTGATGAAATTACTTGGTTAGTTAACAAGTATGAAGATAAAATTAAGGAAGGAGATGAAGTATATATCTGGAAGGGCGCAGGTAAAGAAAAAGGATCTGCAGGAATTATTGCAAAAGGAATAATATTATGCAATCCTAAATTAATTGAAACAGATTTAGATGGACCATATCAATGGACATATCCAAGAAAATTAAAAGAGGAATTAAGGGTTAGAATTAAATTAATTGATAAAAGATTAAATCCTGCAAATAGGGTATCAAGAGAAGAATTTGAAGGAGATTTAGATTTAATGAATCATGCCATTATCTCAGGTTACCAAGGAATTAATTTCAAATTAAAAGATGTTCAAGTTGAAAGATTAAATGAGTTGTGGAATTGAATATAGAATGAAAAAAATAAACATTTAAATATAACATAGATTTCACAAACATACCATGAGAGCAAACAAAGACGATAGTCGTGATTGTATTCATTGTCGGACAAACTAGTCCAGATTTTAGTAGTTCTAACTCTCAAGATAAATTTATAAAAATTTCACAAAGTAATTGTATTTCTCAAGATCAAATATATGGCTGCGGTAGTTCAATGGTAGAATCCAGGACTGTGGAAACCAAAAACGGTTTCAGAAATCCTGGGACGCGAGTTCGATTCCCGCCTGCGGCCCTTCTTAAAACAGAAGGCTCAAACAACATTTATTCGAGTGAAAGCGAGAATAATATACAAGCGCAGCGAAAAGTTTTTTCAAAAAATAATGAAAAAGCTCTACCTGCAACTCTTTTTTCAAACAATAGCAATAACACCAACAAACAAACAACTGGAGGTTCTTTTAACATGGAAAGACTGGCAATAAGCAGTGATTGTATTCACTGTGGTACCAAAGAATAGTGGATTACGTAGATATAGAGACATTGCAGTACAGAACTTTGGTCTGCAGAACAATGAAAAATTAGAAGTAAGGGGAGAAGATGTCCCTTTCTGGGTTGAATCCCTAATCAAAAAAGGAAAGAAAGCTATTGGCTTAACAGGTCAGGATCTATTTCGTGAATATACATTAGAAAACTACAATACCCAATTAAAGACTCTTAAGATTGTAGGTTGGGATGATGATAAAGCATTGTTTAGAAAACCTACATTATGTTTATTAGGTCCAAATAAAAAAGATCTAAATACAATTCCAAGAAGCCAGACAGTATGTATTTCTAAAAAGTATAAAACATTAGCAAAAAAATATCTTAATTTGCTTGAGACTAAAGGATATACTTTTCAAAAGATATATGTAAGTGGTTCTACAGAAAGCAGTTATCAAGTAGGTATTGCAGATTTAGTTATTGATATTGTATATTCAGGTAAATCAATTAATGAATTAGGCTTGAGCATATATGAAAAAATATTCTATTCAAATTTTGTAATAATAGGTGGTAAGCAATGAATGTCAGAATACTAAATTATGATAAAGATAAAGAGGAAATTGAAAAGGTAAAACAAAGATCATCTATTGATCAGACACAGGTAGAAGATAAAGTAAAGGTAATCCTAAATAATGTAAAAGAAAATGGAAATAAAGCACTAATTGATTATGCAAAATTATTTGACAAAGTAGAATTAGATGAAGAAGATTTGATTGTAACAAAAGAACAAATAAAAGAAGCATATACTAAATTAGAACCTAATAAAATTATTGCAATCAAAAAAGCATTATCAAATATCACAAGATTTGCACAACTTCAAAAACCAAAACCATTCCTAGAAGAAATTGCACCTGGTGTAAAATGCGGTACACTAATTAAACCAATTGAAAAAGTAGGATGCTACATCCCTGGTGGAAATTATCCTTTACCTTCAACAACTTTAATGACTGTTGGACCAGCAAAAGTTGCAGGTGTAAAAGAAATAATTGTTTCAACTCCTCCTCAAAAAAACGGAGGAGCTAATCCAGCAACAATTGTTGCAGCAGATATTGCAGGTGCAACAAAGATAGTTATTTCAGGGGGAGCACAGGCAATTGCTGCAATGGCGTATGGAACTAGAACAATACCTAAAGTAAATAAGATTGTAGGCCCAGGAAATATTTATGTAACTGCAGCAAAAAAATTATTATATGGTGAAGTAGGAATAGATATGCCTGCAGGACCAAGTGAAGTAGTAATTTTAGCATCATCTGATTCAAATCCAAAATATATCGCTTCCGATATGTTAGCACAAGCAGAACACGATGTTGTTGCATGCGGATTATTATTTACTGATTCAATGGAATTAGCTAATAAAGTAAAACAGGAAATAATTATCCAGACAGAAAAATTAGCATCAAAAGAAATCATAAAAAAATCATTTGAGAATTATAGCTGTATTGTTTTAGTAAAAACAGTCACTGACGTAATTGATTTTTGTAATGATTTTGCACCAGAACACTTAGAAATAATTGGTTATGATGAATCAATATTAGATAAGATAACAAATGCAGGTTCAATATTTTTTGGAGAATATTCTGTTGAAGCTGCAGGAGATTATTGCTCAGGAACAAACCACGTAATCCCAACAGGTGGATTTTCAAAAGTAAGAGGAGGATTATCAGTATATGACTTTTTGAAAATGCCAACAATACAAAAATTATCAAGACAGGGATTAGAATCATTAAAAGACACGATTACAACGCTAGCTGAAATGGAAAGTTTACCAGCACACGCAAATTCAGCAAAGATTAGATTTGAAGGTGAATAATATGCAACCAAAAGAATCAGTAAGAAATATGGCACCATATAATCCTCCTACTTCATCAAGGAGTGATTTTATTAGATTGGACTTCAATGAAAACACATCAGGATGTTCACCTAAAGTATTACAGGCATTAAGAACTATCACAGAAAAGGAATTTTGCATGTATCCAGAATATAATGAATTAAAAAATGACATTGCAAAATTAAATGATATTGATAAAAATAAAATCATCCCTACAAACGCAGGAGATGAAGGAATAATGCTTGTGATGAATACTTTCATTGAAAAAGGAGATGAAATATTATTGCCTACTCCAACATTTGCAATGTTCAAATTCTATGCACAATTAAATGATGCAGATATCAAAGAAGTACAATACAATGAAAACCTATTGTTTCCGATAGATAATCTACTAAATAAAATTAATGAAAAAACAAAGATGATAATTTTAGTGAATCCAAATAATCCAACTGGAACATCAATTAAAAGAGATGATATAATCAGAGTTTTGGAAAAGGCAAAAGATTCAATTGTATTTTTGGATGAAGCATATTATGATTTCACAAAAAATACATGCATTGATCTAATTGATAAATACCAGAATTTAGTGATATTAAGATCATTTTCAAAAGCATTTGGTCTTGGTGGATTAAGACTTGGATATTTGATATCAAATAAAGAAAACATCAAGATATTTCAGAAAGTAAATTCACCTTATAGTATTTCATTTATTGCAAATAAAGTACTAAAGGCTGCAATAGAAGATTTTGATTATGTGGATAATTATGTTTCACAAATTATGAAAAATAAAGAATTCTTATATAATGAATTTGAAAAGATGAATATCAAATATTACAAAGGGGATGCTAATTTTTTCTTAGCAGATTTTGGTGAAAGCTATAAGATAATATATGATAAACTTAAAGAAAGAGGAATACTTCTTAGAGATAGGAATAGTTATGTCAAAAATACTCTCAGGATTACTGTAGGTACAAAGAAGCAATGCGAATTATTGATAAAGGAGTTGAATGAAATATGGATGAAGAGATAGATACGATTATATTTGACATGGACGGGGTTTTAGTTGATGAATCAAAATCATATAGACTTGCAATAAAAAAAACTGCTGAGTTTTTTCTTGATAATAAAAAAGAAATTTCAATGGATATGATTGAATCATACAAGGAAAGAGGTGGTCTCAATAATGATTGGGATTGCACAGAAGCTATCCTAAAAGATAATGGTGCAGATATTGATAAAGAAAAAATCATCGAAAAATTTGATGATATATATATCAATGAAACAATTAAATCTGAAACATTGATTATCAGACGAGAAATTCTTGAAGAGCTTTCTAAAATATATAAGTTAGGAATTGTTACAGGAAGACCAAAACGTGATGCTAATTTGGCAATATTCAATTTTAATCTTGCTAGATATTTTAATACATATATTACAATGGAAGATGTAGAAAATCAAAAACCATCACCAGATGGAATTATAAAATGTATGAAAAGACTTGGCTCCAAAAAGGCAATATATTTTGGGGACACTATTGATGATATGAGAGCTGCAAAATCTGCAGGAATAATTGGTATTGGAGTTATGCCACTTGTTTTTTCAGGAAAATTAAAAAATTTGCTTATTGAAAATGGAGCATCAAATGTACTTGATAATATAAATGAAATTGTGGAGGTTTTATAATGAGAAAATCAAGAATTACAAGAAAGACAAATGAGACTGATATAAAAATAAAATTAGATGTTGATGGAACAGGGAAATCAAAGATAAATACACCAATTGGATTTTTCAATCACATGTTAGAGGCATTTTCAAAACATGGACTTTTTGATCTCGAGATAGATGTCAAAGGAGACATAGAAGTTGATCAGCACCACACAGTTGAAGATATAGGAATTGCACTAGGTAATGCATTTTTAGATGCATTAGATGACAAAAAAGGGATAAACAGATCAGGTTATTTTGTATATCCAATGGATGAAGCACTAGCAGTTGTTGCAATTGATTTATCAGGAAGACCTTATCTACAATATGATGCAGAATTCAAGAGAAGATATTGTGGTGAGCTTGATACTGATTTACTTCATGATTTTTTTGAAGCTTTTGCAGTAAATCTAAAGGCAAATGTTGTTGTAAGAATGCCTTATGGAAGAAGTGACCACCACAAGATTGAAGCAATCTTTAAAGCATTTGCAAAAGCAATGAAGATGGCATGTGAAAAAGATGATAGAATAAAAGGCGTTTTGAGTACGAAGGGCGTTATATAAGTTTCAATGATGAAATATTTATTTCTTTTTTTTTGAAATAAATATTCAGGCTTCGCCTTCATTATAGCAAGCCTTTGGCTTGCAATTGTGGATAGTGAAGTGTTAAAGTTAGAATAACTTTGACAATACGAATGAAATGAGTTATCTATACACTATGATGAAGAAAGAAGATGAAGTATTCTTTCCTGACATGTTGAAAAAAAGAAAATTCAAAATTAACAAAAAAAAAATTAAATGGAGATATAAAAAATGAGAATTGCAATCATCGATTATGGTGGGGGGAATATTGGAAGTGTGAAGAATGCACTAGATTATTTAGGAGTAGATTCAATAATTACAGACAATCCTGATGAAATAATAAATGCAGATAAGATGATACTTCCAGGTCAAGGTAGATTTGGAGATGTGATGAATAAATTAAATGAAAAAAACCTGATCAAAACAATACTTGAAGAAATAAATAATAAAAAACCATATTTAGGAATATGCATAGGATTGCAGATACTTTTTGAATCAGGTGAAGAAGATCCAGAAATAAAAGGATTGAATCTGATAAAAGGAACTGTTCCTAAATTCAAGATTGAACAAAAAGTACCACAAATAGGATGGAATTCAATTACTAAAATGAAGTATTCAAAATTACTAAATGGAATTAATAATTTAGATTTTTTCTATTTCGTACACTCATATTATTGCATAACAGATGATAAAGAATCAATATTAACCAAAACAGATTATGGAATTAATTTTGTTAGTGCAATAGAAAAAGATAATATTTATGCAACACAGTTCCACCCAGAAAAATCAGGAAAATCAGGATTAAAATTATTAAAAAACTTTTGTGAGGTAATCTAAAATGCTTACAAAAAGAATTATACCGTGTCTTGATGTAAAAAATGGACGTGTAGTAAAAGGAACGAAATTCAAGAATTTAGTAGACATAGGTGATCCTGTAGAATTAGCTATAAAATATTATAATGAAGGTGCAGATGAATTATGTTTTTTAGATATTACTGCATCCATTGAAAAAAGAAAAACAATGATTGAAATGGTAAAAAAAGTTGCAGATAATATTTTTATACCTTTCACAGTAGGTGGTGGAATAAAAACCATTGAAGATATAAGACTGCTCTTAAAAAACGGAGCAGATAAAGTTACTTTTTGTACAGAGGCAATAACAAATCCAGATATAATAAAAGAGGCATCGGATAAATTTGGTTCACAATGTATTGTAATTTCAGTTGATGTAAAAAGAAATGGAAAAGGATGGGAACCATATATTTATGGTGGAAAAAAAGAGACTGGATTGGATGCATTAGAATTTGCAAAAAAATGTGAAAAATTGGGTGCAGGTGAAATATTATTGAACTCTTTAGACACAGATGGGATGAAACAAGGATATGATTTAGAAATAACAAAACAAATTTCAGAATCATTGAACATTCCAGTAATAGCTAGTAGCGGTGCAGGAACACTAGAACAGATATATGAAGCATTCACAAAAGGAAAAGCTGACGCTGCTTTAGCGGCGTCAATATTTCACTATAACACTTATTCAATAAAACAAGTAAAAGATTATTTAAAAAATAAAGGAGTTGATGTAAGATTATAACGGAAAAAATTGGAAAATTTTTTAGTTTTCAGAGTGGAGCAGAGGCGGAACGATGATAATCCCAAGCATAGATATACTAAACGGACGAGCTGTAAAGCTTGTAAAAGGAGATCCAAATAATAAGAAATTTGAGACAAATGCATTAGAGCTAGCTCAAAGTTTTTCAATATTTCCAGAAATAAATCTCATAGATTTAGATGCGGCATTAGGCACAGGAAATAATATTGAACTAATAAGAAAAATATCAAAAATATGCACATGCAATGTTGGCGGAGGAATAAGAACAACAAAAATAGCATATGATTTACTAAAGGCAGGTGCAAATAAAATTATTATTGGAACAAAGGCTGATGTTGAATTCCTAAAACAATTACCTAAAGAAAAAATCATAATTGCAATTGATTCACGGAAAGGAAAAATTGTTGACAAAGGCTGGACAAATGAAATAGATGAAACAACCATTGATAGAGCAAATAGATTAAAAAATTATTGCAATTCCTTCCTTTACACATATGTCGACAAAGAAGGAACACTAGAAGATATTGATGAAAATACAGTAAATGAATTAAAAAAAATCACAAAAAACAAAATTCAATATGCTGGAGGAATTTCTAGCAAAGACCAAATTATAAAATTAGAATCACTTGGAGTTGACGCAGTTGTAGGTATGGCTTATTATGAAAATAAAATAGATATATATGAAACATTTGTTGATCTACTAAACTTCAAAAAAAGCATGGGACTAATCCCTACAATTGTAAAAAACACAAATGGACAAATACTGATGCTTGCATATAGCAATAGAGAATCTGTAATAAAATCAATAAAGGAAAGAAAAGGAATCTATTTTTCAAGAAGTAGACAAGAACTCTGGGAAAAAGGACTCACTTCTGGAAATACACAGGAACTAAAAAATATAAAAGTAGATTGTGATAGAGATACATTGATTTACAAAGTATTGCAAAAAAATGTTGCATGCCACACAGGAGCATATACTTGCTTCGAAGATGAAGATTTCAACATGGAATCATTATATGAAATTATTGAATCAAAAATAAGTGAAAGTAATTCATTTACAGATAAAGTATATAATGATGAGACGATGTTAAAAGAAAAGATAATTGAAGAGGCAGATGAAGTAGTTAATTTTAAGAATAAAGATAACTTAACCTGGGAAATAGCAGATTTATTATATTTTATATCAATACTTATGAAAAAGAATGGTATTGATTACAAAGATATAAATAATGAATTAAAAATCAGGAATCTGATGAAAAAAACAATCAATAATACAAAACTTTGAGGCACAAAAAATGATAAACCTATCTGAGCAGAGAGTAATTGAAGATACATTCTTCAAAGCAAATATGTCATACTATAAACCAAGTCTTTATTTTCATTTTGCAAACTACTTCCATGAAGAGCAAGAATACACTGAAAATACTGATATCAAATTAAAGCATTTCCTTAAAGGAGATAAGAATATGGCATTCAATAAGGTCTTAAAAAAAGATCTTAAATTGATGCTTAAGGAGATAAAAACAACTCCAAAACAGTTTGATGAAAATTTATGGAAAGGTATGCTTCCAAAAATAAGAACTGAAATAAAAAAAACATTAGGACTTGCATTTAAACCACGTTTATTATTTTTTGAAGATAGTTTTCCTCATGGTCTTATGAGTTTTGAAAAAAAAGGAGCTTCATCAGTTACAATTTTTGAAGGACAGGATGATGCAGGTGTATATTTCCTAAATAAAAGAGTATCATCTTTTTTTACACCTATACTTATGATTCATGAGCAGATACATTCATGTCTTTCACAAAACAAGACTAAAGATCAGATGTATATAGAATGGTTTGAAGAAGGACTTGCACAATGGTTTTCATTATTGATATATTATAATATCACAAAAAATATGGAAGTAATAAAATTATACAAGGAAAGATGTTATATATTTAGCAAGGTAAAATCTGAGCATAATTTCACAAGAAGATATTTTGAATATATGAAAATAATGTCAAAATTATATTTATCTGGTGGTCCAGAATTATTAGGTAAGATGCTTATGAAATATATGTCAAATGATAGGAAGAAAGTAAATTCATATCTTAATTATGATAAAGGAATTAAGTATGTTCCTAAGAAAGATATAGAAAATTTTCTTGTGAATTTCACAGATGTATATGAACCTGAAAAATTACCACCAATTGAATATTTGATATTAAAGGAATCAGTAAAACCAAAAACAGTTGAAGAAATCTCAAAGAAAACAAAAGCACCAGTTGAACTTATTCAAAAGGCAGGTTTTGCACTTAGATTTAAAGGAATGATTATAGTTACACAAGATAATAAGATTGAAATTAATTGGAGAAAAAAAGATCTTTTAGAAAAGGATCTCATAAAGCCATTTTGGCCACTAAAGAAATAGGTGATATTCATGGATAAAAAATTTAAATTACAATCAGCAAAAGGAGTAAGGGACTTTCCACCTCAAGAAAAAATACTTAGAGACAGAATTTTAAATACAATAAAAGAAGTCTTTGAATTATATGGGTTTAATCCAATTGAACTTCCAATTCTTGAGCGATATGATACACTGGCTGCAAAGTTTACTGCTGGTGAAGAATCAGATGCATTAAAAGAAATATTTGTTACACAAGATAATGGGAAAAGAAAATTAGGACTTAGATTTGATTTGACTGTTCCATTT
Source organism: archaeon (assembly GCA_018671515.1). Taxonomy (GTDB): domain Archaea; phylum Nanobdellota; class Nanobdellia; order Woesearchaeales; family GW2011-AR15; genus JABHHN01. The sequence continues at coordinate 28,385 of JABHHN010000072.1, forward strand.
TCAAGATACATAGGACTTAACCCTGATGTAAAAATGCCTTTTAAAAAATATATCACAGGACAGGTATTTAGAGATGGTCCTATGAAAAAAGGAAGATATCGAGAATTTACTCAGTTTGATCCAGATATTGTAGGATGTGCAGATGTAATTGCTGATGCAGAAATTATGTCAATTACAGAAGAAGTTTTTAAGAGATTTGGTTTTGATGTAGAAATTGAATTTAACACAAGAAAATTACTAAATGGAATTTTGGAAGATCTAAAAGTTTCAGATGAACAAAAAATGAGTGCAATAATTTCTATTGATAAATTCAAAAAAATTGGTGAGAAAGGAGTAAGAAAAGAATTATTAGAAAAAGGAATTGATGAAGATAAGATATCTAAATTGTTTGTTTATCTTAAACCCGGAAAAACAAATGAAGAGACTTATCAAAATATTAAAAAATTAATTAAATCTGATATTTGTTTGGAAGGATTAAAAGAAATAGAAGACCTTCTGGCATATATCAAAGAATATGACTTGAAACATGTAACATTTTTGCCTAGTCTTGCACGTGGTCTTGCATATTATACAGGTCCAGTATATGAAGCATTCCTAAAAGATTCTACAATTACATCATCTGCAGCAGGTGGCGGTAGATATGATGAAATGATTGGGAAATTCTTAGGTGGAAAAAGAGTTATACCTGCAACAGGAATTTCATTTGGTATTGAAGTAATTGTTGAAGCATTAAAAGAAAAAGAAAAACTTGATCAAAAAACAGTGACATCAGTTTATGTCATTCCAATAAAGACAAGAAAAGAGACAATTAAAATTGTTCAGAAATTAAGGAAGTCTGGAATAAAGACAGACATGGATTTAATGACTAGGGGAATTAGTAAGAATTTACAATATGCAAATACCTATGGAATTCCTTATGTTATTTTTGTTGGTCAAAGAGAACTTGATGAAGGTAAGTTCAAGTTGAGAGACATGAAATCAGGTGAGGAAGAAATGCTTGAATTGGATGATATAATTAAGAAGTTGAAATAGTTTTTTATATTCTTATTATTTTGTATAATCACAAAATGGAGCAGGTGTGTTTCCTTTTTCTATATTTTCAATTACAGCCATTTTAGTTGGGATTATAATCTCTTCTTTGATTTTAGAGCCTATATAATTAGCAACAAAATCTGGTGAAAAAGGAGATAACATTGACCATTGAAGTAGGGGCTTATTGTTATATAAATAATCTTTCCATTTCAATTTTTTATTTTGGCTTCCAAATCTATTTTCAGCAAAATCTTGAACATATGATAATCCCCAGCCATGACTAGGCACATATCCATTTTGTATTGACTTAATTACATCATTAGCGGTTTTTTCTTTAATACCTATTATACTATAACCTGCAAAAACCCAATTTTTATCATGAGAATCACTATTTCCAGTCATAGATTTTCCTAAACCTGAGAAAAAGTTTTTTTGACCATTTTCACCAATTATATAATCACGTGTAATAAGGTTTGTATTAATATCATGTCCTGCATTGACACTTTCAATACCATTGATTCTTTTAGCAATTTCTGGAATAAAATGGCTGACATTTGTAAGACGTTGATTCATTTTTCTACTTGTTAAAATATATGCCAATCTTCCCATTGGTGATGCATCAACAGAAATTGGATGAGCCATTACAAGTGCAATATTTTCAAAAGAAATGTCTTTATCTTCAAATATTTTAAAAAGATCATAAATTGAAGGGTTTTTAATCTTTTTTAAATTAATCATTGCTTTTTTCATCTTTTCAAGATAACTTATTGGAAAATAACATAAAAATTCAGATTTATACACATCAAGTATTTTTTGAGTTCCATCAAGTAATTCTTCTAAATCTGGTGTTATGAGAATACGATAATTTTTTAGTATATTTGGAGCTTGTTTGTAAAATCTATCAATATCATACTTAAGTTCAATTAATTTTGGATCTATATTTTTAATTTCATTAATACTCGATTCTTGAATTTTTAATATTGCTCTAGTAATGTCATCTGTTTGCATCCGTTCTTCTAAATCTTGAGGATTAATTTTTAATTTTTTACATCTATCAAGAAGTATTTGTTCATAAAAATCAGCAATTCTAAAATCTCTCTCTTCTTGAGATAATGCTGGATCAAAAAGAGATATTAATTGATCATATACTGCAATTTCAACACCTGGTACACCAATTATTTTATCACCACATGTATCAATAAATTCTTGAACACCCTCAACGGAATCATGATCTGTTAGGGCAGCAGCAGCATATCCTTCAAATTCAGTACCTTCAATTTTAGTAATTATTGCTTCTGCCATTTCTTTAGGACTATGTCTACCATCAGAACGAGTAGAATGCATATGCATATCAGCAATTACCGTTTCAAGATTGATTTTCATATTTAGAGAATATAGACAATTAACTTATATTTAAATTATGATTATTATTAATAATTAAGATTTATTTTGGATATGTTTTATAAAAATATAAAAAAAGTTTATTTTTTTAATCAAATATGTATTTTTATAATCATTTAAGATTCTTGACATACCCTAACATTTCATAGAAATGATTAACTATTAAATCAGGGTTTCTAAATGTTTTTGCAATTTCTGCAAGACCTACCAAAACATAAAATAGACTTTCTTTAGTAGGATTTTCAAAATCATATTCATTTTTTTCAAATTGTGCTTTTATAATTTGAGTAATTGAAGCTTGAGTAAATTTTGCTTTTTCTTCATCAGATATTTGAAGATTTTCTTCAAGCAATGCTTTGTGGGCTTCATAAAAACATTTTATTATTGAATCTCTTACTTTAATTGGTGTTAAATCTTCCATTGAAATATTACAGTTTTCCATTTTATCATGATTTTGATTTTTTGATTATATAAATATTTCTATCTCTGTTTTGTAAAATTGAATTAAGAGATGTATGTTTATTTTAGTAAGCGCGTTTTTGCGCTTACTTGTATAGAAAAGAATTTACAAAGTAAATTCTTTAGATAATCACCAAACACTTTATCTAAATATTTTCATTTTCCATTAATTATTTATACTTAAATTAAATATTTAAAGTCTTCATGCAGAAAAAAAGAAATTTAATGGGACTGATATTATTTTTAATGACTTTAGGTAGTGGTCTCTATAGTCTTTTTGTACCAATATATTATATGAATAATGGTGTATCATTTACTGCAATAAAATTTTTCATGATTGCATATATGTTTGGTGGTATAATTGGTGGTTTTTTTGCTAATCATATTATTCATAAGATTGGAATTAAGGCATTCATATTAATCAGAGGAATTATTGAACCATTAGTTGTTATTTTGATTAGATTATATCCAGTATTTAGATATCCTATTTATATTCAAGGATTGATCTCAGGGTTTATTGGGTTTTCTTATTGGATATCACTTGACACAATTACAATGCTTATTACTGATAAAGAAAAAAGAGGAAGTCAACAGGGGGCATTGTATGGCTTAATGTGGTGTGCAACTATATTTTCTCCATTTTTAGGTGGAGCACTTATAAAATATACAAGTTATCCCGTTTTATTTGTAGTAGCATTTGCATTAGTTTTAGGTGGAGGGATATTATCATTTAAATTAGATGTAAAAACAAAAATAAAAAAGAAATATAATTTAATTCCAACATTAAAAGGAAAAATTGGAACACATATAATATTGATGATATTTAGAGGATTTAATTTTCCATTGACAGGTTTTATTTTTTCATTGATGATTTATTGGGTAGAAAATGATGAATTCATTGTAGGTATTTTTGGTTTTGCAATGGGTATTGCTGCATTAGTTTCAAGTTTCTTGGCAGGTAAATTAGTGGATAAATACAATCCCGTTAATGTTTACATATGGATAACAGTACTTACTGGATTATCATGGTTGATTTTTTTATTTGATGTAAGTATTTATATTCCAATATTATTGGTATACTTTTTTTATTATTCAGGAATCATTCCATCAAATACAATTTTTTTTAATGATGCTAAGAATTGGGATATTGTAACACTGACTACTGAGAGGATGATGTCATTTTGTTTTGCAGGTTTGATACTTGTAATACTTTATTTGTTTTTGCCATTAAATATAATATATATTCTATTGGCATCATCAATGTTCATTTCAACATATTTTATAAAAAAATTAGAAACGTAGATTAATCAATAATTAGATTAAGAAATATAAAATAAAAAATATTTATTTTTTCAAATGAATTGTCTGTGTAGGGAATGCAAATTCTATTTTTTCTTTTTTGAATGCTTTTACTAAAGATATATTTATCAATTCTTGGGTATCCATGTATACTACATAATCGCTTGAGTCAAGATAATAAACCACTTCGAAATCTAGACTAAAATTACCAAAGCTTTTGAAATGAACCCTATTAAAATCAGCAATTTTTATTTTATCTATAATATTTTTAGTTATACTTTTAATTTTCTCCAATTTAGAAGCAGGTGTTCCATATTCAATTCCAAATTTGAAGGCTATTCTTCTTTTACTCATCTTCTTATAATTATGTATCCTTGTGCTAGTAAGTTCAGTATTTGATACTACTAATTCTTGCCCTTGAAGATGTTCTATTCTTGTTGTTTTGAGACCTATTTTTTTTACGACTCCCAAATCATCTCCAATTATTATGAAATCCCCTTCGGTGAATGGTTTATCAAAATATATAGAAAATGAGCTAAATACATCTTCAAGAATCCTTTGTAGAGCAAAGGCTATTGCGATACCACCTACACCAAGACCTGCAATAAGGGATGCCACATTGATTCCAAAATTTGAAAATATTAGTAATAAACCCATTATCCAGATTATTCCTTTCATGATGTTTCTGAGAACAATAATAAGTGATGCATTTTCGCCTTTTTCTTTTTCATGTCTTTTTTTGATTTCTTTGTGTGTCATATAATCTATAATTTTATTTAGACCTTTTATGGCATAGAGTGTCAAGATGATTATGAACATATAATGTATTATTGTCTGTATGATTTCAATTAGATTGAGAAATTTTGCAGCTACATAAAAAGGAGTAAAAAAATAGATGGTCCAAGGAGTTTCTTCTAGAAATTCAATAAGTACATCATCAAAATCATTTTTTGTTTTTTTTGCAAGTCTTTTTAGCTTATGTATAACATATGATTGAAAAATTTTAATACCTATAAGAACACCTAAAAATACTAATAAAGATGTCATGTAATCATTTCCTGTGTTGTTGGCAAATGTAAAATTTAATGCTTCATGAAATTGTGTAAAATCTAATGCCATAATGGTTCACCTCAAATTTTTATGTATTTACCAAAAAAAGAAAATAGATACTCTTTTTAGCAGTAATTAATAAAATATACTAAAAAAAAATGATTTAAAAACTTATCTTTTGTTAAATTTTTGTTGTAATTATTGGTTTATCTTCAACAATCATCGTATGTTCTGCTTGACTTATCAGTCCGCTATCTCGATCAGGAAGTGGAGGATATGATCTTATTATTCCATTTTGCATTAAATCTCTTAGAGCAAAATTTACTTTTACAGCAGGGAATTTTTTAATAAGCCATCTTGTTGTAAAAGGCATATTTTCAAATTTTTCTACTTCTTTTAAAACTTGTCTTGATATAACATTTCTTACATTTCTCTTAGCAACTTGAGAGAATATATTTCCTCTGTCACTCTCAAAAATTATACCAGCACCTGAGGATGCGAAAGGTTCAATTGCAATTACCATACCTTCTTCTAATTCTGTATCATCTCCAGTATCAAAATTTGGAATATTTGGTTGTGCATGATATACAAATTGTTCAAGTGCATGACCAGAAAGATTTCTTACAGGTGCAAAACCTTTACTCTGTATTTTGTCATGTATAGCTCGTCCAAGTTCTCCTAGCGTTACACCAGGTCTCACTTTTTCTATTGCTGCGTTTAGTGCTTCACGGGACGCATCAACTAAATCTTTATGTTCACCACCTACATCAACAGTCATTGCATTATCACCAATGTAACCATCAATCATTGCACCGACATCTATTTTTGCTACATCTCCTTTTTTGAAAACAATATCATCATCTGGATCAGCACAATAATGTGCAGCAATTCTATTTAATGAAATCTGTGGTGGAAATGCAAATTCACCACCCATATCAAGAATTTTTTTCTCTGCTTTCTCAGTTGCTTCAAGTAAAGTTTTTCCTTCTTTTATGAATGAGGCACCATATTGTAATGAAGTTGCAGCAATTTTTCCTGCTTCAATATATTTTTCTTTAATATCATCTGGTAGTTTTGTCATGGGAGAAAGAAAAGTTTAGAAGTTTTAAATATCTTTGCAAAGGTTTTAATTAGAGATATAAGCTAAATTTGTTGAATTAATATTTTAGTATTTCATAGCAAGCCTTTGGCTTGCAACTGTGCAAGACGCCAGAGTCGGGTTGCTATGTTAATGAATAATGATTTAAAAAAACATTATTAAATTAAAATTTACAAAGTTTAGAAAATCACTAATAAATAATTCCTACAACAACTCTTAATATTTGATCGAATCTTACTTTTCCAGGGTCTTTTTGTGAATTATTATCTCCTTTCATTACTGCATACCAACCGTCTTTATCTTCACCTATTTCAACAACTCTGTGGATTATTGTTCCTGTTGTGTATTTCGATGTATATGAAATTATGTCTCCAACATCTATTTGTGAAGGTGATTTAGGAACGACTTGAATTGCATTTGCACCTTGATCAATTACTGGGTCCATACTATTTGTGTCTGTGAATGTCGACCATTGTGGGTCATCAATATCAATAATTACTTTATCTTTATAGACATGGATTTTATCTTCTGGTATCCAGTCCTGGGGTGATGCTTTTTCTTCATTTCCAAAATCAAAAAGTGATCCTAAATTTGGACCATCACCTAAAGTTCTTGTTATTAAATTTGAATTTTTAGAATTTTGCCTTGTTGTAACTACTGTATATCCAGTTGGGATATCCTCTTGGAAATTCGAAGCTACTAAAAATGTAGTTAGTATTCCTGCCAAAAATGACATAAGTACTATCAAAGCATATTTTTTAATCATTTTATTACTTAGTAGTAGTATTTCTTTTATAAATCTTTCGCTTTTATTAGTACTAAATAGTAGTAAATATAATTATTTAAAGGAATATATAATTTTATTAGATTATGAAAAAAATAATAATGTTTTTTATATTGTCAATATTTTTACTTTCAGGCTGTCAAAAAGATGAAGAGACTAATGATAATTTAGTATATTTTAATGAATTTCAACGTTTTGAATATCCAAATACTTGGACAGGCGGAAAAATAGGAAATGATTTTGCATTGCAATTTAATTCAGAGAAAAAATCATTTATGTTGTTTCAATTAGGAAATATTAATGAATCTGATACAATTCAAACTATATTTGATGATGTGGTTAAGAATTTGGAAGGACAATTCAATATTTTGGATGATAAAAATTCATATTTAGATAGCAATGTTGCAAAAGATACATTGATTGAATATTCTATTGAAAGTATATCATATTTACAGAGAAATATTATTTCAATAAAAGATCAAAAAGCACATATATTAATATTTAGACTTAAAAAAGAAAATTTTAATGAAATAAATCCAAGAATAAATAAAGTTTTAGAAAGTTATAAGATATATTGATTTTACTTCAATCTTATTATTTCTAGATTCTTAGGAGATACTGTTTCAAGTCTGAACATTTTATGCAGAGAACTTGCTAAATCAAGACAACGGGACGCTTCTCCGTGATTCATGAATATCCTTTTAGGTTTTGGCTGACAACGTGATACGAAGCTAACCAGTTCTTTTCTATCAGAATGATCAGAAATCTCTAATTTATGGACATCCATTTTTACTTCAACAACATTATTTTTGTTTCCAGTCTTGAATATGATTTCTTTTTCTCCTCTCTGGATTCTTTTTCCTAATGAGCCTTCTCCTTGATAACATGAAAAGACAAGCGAATTATTTTCATTTCCTGCCAATTCTTTGAAATATTGAACCGAAGGTCCACCTACCATCATACCACTAGTAGCTAAAATTACACATGAACCTTTATCTTCAATTACTTGTTTTCTTTCTTTACCGCTTCCAACTCTTTTAAATATTGGATTTAAGAATGGATTATTGTCTTTATGGAATATCTGTTTTCTTATTGCAGTATTTAAAAATTCAGGGTAAGCTGTGTGAATTGCAGTTATATCCCAAACCATTCCGTCAATATATACATCAAATGGTTCAATTTCTTTATTTCTTACAAATTCTTCTAATAAAACCATAATGTCCTGAGCTCTTCCTGAACCAAGAACTGGAATTAATACCTTTCCTTTTCTTTTTATAGTATCTTTTAGAACTGTTAGGAAATATTCTCTTACTTCTTGTTTTGAAGGAAGAATATTATCTCTACCACCATAAGTTGCTTCCATCATCATAGATTCTAATCTTGGAAATTTTGTATGTGCAGGGTTTAATAAGACACTTTTTCCGTATTTCATATCTGCAGTATACAAGAAATTATGAAGTCCATTTCCAACATGTAGATGGACCATTGCTGAACCTAATATATGTCCTGAATTATATAATGTCATCCTTACATCAGGTGTGATATCTGTGACTTCTTCAAAATTTAATGGGATAGTATGTTTTACCATTTCTTTTATTTCTTCACTTGAATATATAGGATCATTACCATCATTTCTAGCAATTTTTATAAGATCAAGTGCTAAAAGTGACATGACGTCTCTTGTTGGTGCTGTACAATATACTGGTCCTTTATATCCAAATTTGAAAAGTAAAGGGATAAGTGCAGAATGATCTAAATGAGAATGACTTACTATGACTGCATCAATATCTTCAATCTTAAATTCAGGTGCTTCAAAATGAGGATACATATGATTCATTGAAGCAACATCAATTCCACAATCTAATATTATACGTGATTCATTTGTTTGTAATAAAAAGCAACTTCTACCAACTTGTCTGCCTGCACCTAAAAAAGCAATTCGAATCCATACTTCTTTTTTACTTCTTGTCCATCCATTATATATTCTTTTACCAACTTTATGTAAAAATTTTCTTCTATAATCAGAATTCTGGTATAATACTGCTCTAATATTTTCAATAATTTGTGATCTTATTGCAGGTGTTCTTTGAATTTGAGGAACCCATAATGTTTTTTCTTTGATGTTTTTTAGGACTTCACCATTTTTTCCAATACCTACACCAGGTTTTTCAGCTTCAATTATTACAATTGATCTTTGTGGATCAAATATTATATTGTCAATTTTAGCTTCTTTAGGAACAAGTTTCTTTATTATACTTTCAGTTTCTTCCATATCAAGACATAGTGATGGATCAGGTCTTAGCTCTACTCTTTTCTTAACTTTGTTTACAGCACCTTTTATCAGTCCTTTGTTGTCAAAGAAAAATTCCTTTTCCTTTGTATATAGAACAATATTTGCTCCTTCAAAAACAGCATCGCTTATTTTATTAGCAGGAATATCTTCTAATATCTCTCCTCTAATTCCACTATATTTTCCACTCATTTTTTTCAACTTTTTTAATTTTAAAAATTATTAATATAAAAAATAAAGAATAATGTTAATCTAATAATGAATATTTAAGTACTTTTGATGTATGTTTTTTTACACCTTCATTATCAATTACAAAAATATCTACACCATCACCTGATGCTGAATCTCTCTGTATTGCTGAATTTACTGCTCGCAGTGCAAGTGCAGCAGCATCATCGCTTGACATATCTGGTTTATATTCTGCTTCTAAAACTCCAATTGCCATCATACCTCCTGAACCGGAAGTGATGAAATCATCAATCTTTGTAGCTGAACCATCAGGATAAATATCATATAATTCTGCGCCAGACGCAGGATCTGAACCAGCAACTAAAAAATGTACTATGCTTGGTAGCATGCTCATTTTTCTAATGCTGCTATATACTAGACCTGCAATCATATTTACGGATTCAACAATCTTATTGTTTCTTCCGCTTCTGATGCTTCTTAATAATAATTCAGCCCTAATTAATTTTATTAAAAATTGAATTTCAGAAACTGAACCTGCTGTAGTTATAGCAAGGCTATCATTTATTTTGACTACTTTGTCTGTTTTTTTACCAGCAATAAAGTGTCCTGCTGTTGCTCTCTTATCTGCTGCCAAGATTACACAATCTTTAGCAACAATACCAACTGTCGTTGTACCTGTTTTCATAGTATCGTTCATTAAATATTCACCCAGAACTATTATAAAACGTGTGAAAGCACAAGAAGTTTATAAATTTATTGGGATTAATTGAGATTATTTCTAGAACTTATTTAAATTCAAGAATTTCTTTTTTTAGATTAAACTTTCCTTTTAGATTATTAATGAATTCTTTTTTATTTTTATTATCCAATAAATTTAGATTATTTTTTCCAATTTTAATTGATTCTTTACAATCAAATTTGCAAGGGAAATGAAATATTAATGCATAATCTTTATGTCTATTTAATATGTTATTATAATACGAATATAAATTAGAATCTTTAGCAGCCTTTTCTATAAATATATTATTTAGGTCTGATTCAGAATCAAAATTATTTGAAAAAAATTCAGAACAACATTTTGGATATCCTAAAAATTTTCCAAGATTTTTATGGTCATGTACAATTTCATAATAATGTGATTTTACAGCCAAATATTCATCTTTTGAAATATAGACAAACCTCATTCCAATTTCATTTTCTTTTGCAATAATACCTTTATTTGAAAATTTTATATTTTTATCTAGTATTTTTATTTTGATATCAGATATTTCAATAAATAGATTATTTTTTTTACAGAATTTTTTTACAATCTTTAATTCATCATCATAGAATCCTTGTCTTACAACAGGTTTTTTATTTTGCAGAAGAGATAAAATTTCCAATGATTTTATTCTGGTTCCAAATATTGGAATTAATTCATTAAGCATTATGGAAAAATATTTATATGAACTTATTTAAATTTGTATGTAGTATGAATAATAAGAAAGAGAAAAAAAAGGATGATTTGTTTTGGAAATTTTTAGCAATCATACTATTACTTATTTTATTGACAGCTTTAGCATTAAATGATTCAAATCAAAAAAATACTAATGTTGCAACAAATGAAGAAAATACTTTTTTAGATGGTGATGATACAGAAGAATTACTAGAAGCAGAATTTGTTGAAGAAGTACTAAATGTCGAAGAAGAAGGAGTATCTGAATTAGAATCAAGTGTACCATTAGAAGATTATGATCCTGAATGGACATGTGAAGAAAAATTTGCGTTTTATAGCGGTAAATTATTCAAATATAATTTTAATTTACCATTTATTGATACAAGAGCACCAGATGAAACACCAAGTAGAGATATATTAGGTGATTTTCCAACTATGGGATATGTAAAAGGAGATTTAATAGATGTATATTCAGATTTAGAAGATAAACAAATAAAAATTTTTAAATCATTAGAATCAGGAGGCATGTGTTGGTTACTAGCAGAAGCAATAAAAGAGGATGGAGAAAATCCAGATATCTGGTTTAAAGAAGATCAGTTTTGTGGAAATATGGATGCAATAGTTGGTGGGTCTGAAAAATCAATTGAGAATTGCGCAGAACTTGCGCAACCAGAACCACAAGGAGATTTTTGTTTTACAGAAGAAAATGTTGAAAGTAATTCTGAATGCACATATGATTCAGATGTTGGATGTCCTATGAAAGATAGAAATGGCAAGGATCAATGGCAAAAAATTAATGAAGATGCAAAAAGGAAATGTGCAAATATATTAAGTGAAGCAGTTTCATGCTCAGAAAATTGTTGTAGTGATTCAGAACTTGAATTAGGAGATTATGAAACAAAAAAAACAGTAATAAATACGTATGTAGTAAGTGGTGATAATTGTTATTATTGTGCTGAAAATGCTCAATGGATAATTGAACCTATAAATTCTGATGATTGTGGAAAAATTAAAACATACATTAGTAATTAATATTTCTTTCAATTTTCTAATCGTATAATTTAAATACACCTTTTAATTTCTTTGTGCATAATGTCTAAGAGAAAAAAGAAATTCAAAAGATCAAAAGTAAAAATAAAAAAGGAAATTAAAGTAAAACCTGAAAATCTTTCTTTTTTAGAAAATGCTAAATCTTACTATATTAAAGAGTATAAAAAACTTCTTTTGATACCTATTGTGTTATTCATCATTTCTGCAATAATTCTTAGTGTGAATTATTCAATGACTGGAGATATAATAAATAGAGATGTTTCACTTAAAGGTGGAATTACAATTACTATTAATTCAGATGTACAAATTGAAACTGAAATTTTGCAGACATATATTGAGGAATCATCACCTGGTTCATCTGTAAATGTGAGAGTTTCTCAATCTTATGGTAAACAGACAGGAATTATAATCGAAGCTTCAGATATTGAAGACGATCTTTTGATATCACTTGTAGAAGATAAAATTGGAAAATTGAATAAAGATCATTATAGTGTTGAGACAATGGGTTCTTCACTTGGATCAAGTTTTTTTAAAGAGATGTTTGTGACACTTCTTTTTGCATTTATTGCAATGGGAATTGTTTTCTTTTATTATTTTAGAAGTCTGACGGCAACAATGGCTGCACTTATTTCAGCATTTTTTGACATTTTTATTACACTTGGAATTATTACATTATTAGGTGTAAAATTAACATCAGGTGGAATAGCATCGTTTTTGATGCTTATCAGTTATTCAATTGATACAAGTATATTGTTATCAACTAAGTTGCTTAAGAAAACTCATGGGACAACAGAAGAAGCAATATTTGGAGCAATGAAAACTGGTCTTACAATGAGTGCAGCAGGAATTGCAGCAACAGGAATATCATTTTTATTGACAAACAATGAAGCATTAAGACAGATCATGTTGATTTTAGTCATAGGATTAGTAATTGATCTTATTACGACATGGATTGAAAATGTAGCATTACTTAGAATATATCTGGAGAAGAAAAATGGGAAAACTAACTAAAGTATTTTCAAGTTTCAAGATATGGGTATATATCATATTCTTTATAATAACACTTGCAGCAATAAGTCCAAATCCATGGAATAGTGGTGTTGCAATAAGAAATGTAGATCTGAATAGTACTGCTGAATTAAGCGGAATAAAAAGTGCTAATCCAAATGAAGTTCCTATGGTTAGAGAAAGAATCATAAGTATTAATGGGAATGAAATAAAAAATGTCGAAGATTACAATAGAATTTTATCAACCATAAAGGTTGATTCATCAGTTAATATTGTAGCAGAAAAATCTCAGTTCATGAGAAAAGACTATAATAATTATGCATTTAGAGCAGTAGGTGATCAAAATCTTGGAATGACTGTATATGAGGCACCAAAAAGCAATATTAGGCTTGGTCTTGATCTTCAAGGTGGAACAAGGGTTGTCCTTTCTCCTGATGAAAAATTATCCAAAGATGATATGGATTTATTGATAGATAATTTAAATCAGAGAATTAATGTTTTAGGTTTAAGTGATGTCATTATAAGAAATTCACTTGATCTTACAGGAAATCAATTTATCATAATTGAAATTGCTGGAGCAAATGAAAAAGATGTTGAGAATATTTTAGCAAAACAAGGTAAGTTTGAAGCAAAAATAGCAAATGATACTGTGTTTAGGGGCGGAAAAGAAGATATAACTTTTGTATGTAGAACAAGTGCAGATTGCCAAGGAATTGATCCTCAGTTTGGGTGTCAGGAATCTGCTCAAGGTGTTGTTTGTAGATATTATTTCCAAATTTCAATTAGTCAAAATGCAGCAAATAAATTTGCAGAAACAACAAATAAATTAACTGTTTTATATGATGGTGGAGATCCTTCTGGAAGCTTATCAGAACCTATTGATTTTTATTTAGATGATGTAAAAGTACAATCATTGAATATTGGTGGAGGTCTTAAAGGAAGACCTGAGACAAGTATTGCAATATCAGTTGTTGGAAGTGGTCTATCAGGTGTTGACGCTAGAAATGATGCAAATGATAGGATGAAACAAATTCAGACTTTACTTATTACAGGAAGCCTTCCTGTTAAATTAAATATAATTAAAACAGATAGTATATCACCATCTTTAGGAAAAGAATTTTTACAGAACGCAATGTTGATTGGATTATTATCAATTATTGCTGTAACAGCAATAGTAATATTAAGATATAAGAAATGGAAGATTGCTTTCCCAATAATTACAGTTATTACATCAGAGATTTTACTTATTTTGGGAGTTGCTGCATTATTGAAACAGAATATTGATATTGCAGGAATTGCAGGTATTATTGTTGCAATAGGAACAGGTGTAGATGATCAGATTGTAATTACTGATGAGACTATTGGGAAAGACGATGATGATGAATATAAATTTCTTTCATGGGCTCAGAAATTAAAGAAGGCATTTTTTATTGTATTTGCAGCATATGCAGCAACTGTAGCATCAATGATTCCATTATTATTTGCAGGTGCAGGATTACTTAAAGGATTTGCAGTAACAACAATAATTGGAGTTACAAATGGTGTATTCATCACAAGACCAGCATTCGCAAAGTTGATGGAGATTTTAGTCAGCGATGATGATAAGGAATAGTTAAAGAATTCTTGAAAGTATTTTTTAAAATTTAAATTATTGAATGTATTTATTAGAAAAAATAATTTAAAATTTATTTACACATATCATCTAATTGATAAATTTGTTTTTCCCCTAATTGTTCTAATTTTTGATTTCCAATAGCGCCTTTTGCAGTTAATCCATGTTTTGTTTCAAATGACTGGCTGTCTTTATTAACATATATTAAACCGATTGCAGAATAATGTTCATTTGATAAACTATTATTTGCAACTAATGCTAAATTTTTATTGTGTGGGTCATATTTCTCTAAACCGAATTGATCTAAAACACCTGCAAGAATTTCATATTTTCTTTCAATTTCTATAGGTGCTTGGCCAATATTATTTTGGATTTTTAATTTACTTGCTAATTTTTCAAGAACAGTCATACCTTTTACTCCTGATGTAGTTGGAGTAGTATAAATTTCATTTTCTAATATTTTATAAACAGAATTTAAATTTTGTTTTTCTAATAATTTTTTAATTTTGTTTTTTGTAAAAATATTATTTGAACCATTATCAAAATGATCAACTAATAGATTATAGGCAACTTTTATTTTGTGTTCTGCTAAGTCAAATTTATTTATATCTATTGAAATATCTTTATAGAATTTTGTTCCATGTTCTCTATTCCATGTAACACAAGGAGATGCGACATCAACGACGGCTGTACCATCATGTAATATTCCTGCCTTAAAATGATTATTCATTTCTTTTCTATTACCAGAAATTATTCTTGCAACATACGTGGAATCTGACATACCTAATGCTTCCATTACAAAATCAATAGGTTCTGTTTTATGCATAGATTTCATTCTTTTTGCTTGCCAACCATTTGGAGCACTAAAACTTGCTTGACCTTTTGTAAGACCGAATACTTCATTTACCATTGGTATTATTAATGCATTGATGTTATATTGTATTGCTCTTTTAAAATCTTGTAATCCAATAGCACCCATATCTCCATCACCACCAGCAATGACTCTTACAAGTCCAGGCTGAGCAATTAAATTACCAATTGTTTTACTTGGTGAATAGCCATGAGTAACGTGAGATCTATTTGCATTAAATAATCCCTCTAAATAGCTTAATCCTAGTTTTTCCAAAGGAATTAAATCTTCTTGACGTCCATCTTTTTCTAATGTAACATTAATTGTTCCAACTTCTTCAGCTATTTTTGCTAATAAATCATCAGAAATTTTTTCTCTTGCTTCTTCATCAGTTTCACTTAAGACTGCTTTAAACTGAGATGATAATTTTCCTCCACATCCAATACCTGTATTAATTTCTACAAGCCATCCAGGTAATTGAAAATCATAAATTGTATCAGCAAGTGCTTGTGCAACACCTGTGTGTCCACATCCAAGACACATATTTGCTAAATTTTTTGCTCCATTATATAAATGAGGATAAATAGGATTTAATTTTTCATCTTGACCATTTGTAAGTTTTTTATAATCAAATTCTACATCACCAACATCAAATTTTGTATCAATTGATTTAGCAATATCTAAAAAAGGAAGTCCATGAGGTGACTCAGGACCATACCATTCATCATGCCATAAAAATTCTGCACCATTGAATTTAACTAAATCTCCTTCTTTATGTACAAGAGTTTCGAGAGTGTTATCATCTGTTGGCATTATTTATTTCCTCCAAGATTCATTTTTCTCATTATATAATCTGTAGTCATCTGGAATCCATCATACTTATTTATAAGATTTATTTTTGGAATTGTAGTTCCTTCAGTAGCTAATACACTTTCACTAAGAATAATTTTTCTTAATTGACCATCTCTATTTTGCTCTGCAACATAAACATTACCATTATCATATTTATCAATAAATTCTTTGATTAAATCTCTATGTTCTTTAGTAATTGGATGTACTGTTTGTAATTGTAAAATATCAACATCATAACCTTGTTTTTCTAAAATTGCTTGGGCTTCTCTAGCAGGTTCAACTACACTTGACCATACAATTAAACCATATTTTCCATTTTCTTGACTTCCATCATAAACTTCACTAATGCTTCTTCCATTATTATATTTAATAATGTTAGGTTTTGGAAGCATATCGCTTATTAAATCAACTTTTGCAGCAGCCAAATCTGCATGTTTTTTTACATCAATGGATTTTTCGGTATAAACACCACCACCACTTGCATCATAAGGACTTAGCTCTGCTTTTGCAATTGCACCTCTAAACATACTAGCACCAGGTATTCCTGCAACATGATGTTTTCCTAAATTATCTTCTAATAATCTTGCATAAGCAATTGGGTCTTCACTATTAAGGACATTATCAGGAGTTCTCACAATACCTCTATCAATAATTGGTTCATCTATTGATGAAAATTTTGGAACTGTGTATGTATTCATATTTGACCATTGATTACCTATACCAATAACAGCTATTCCTCTGTCTGCGATATTATGTGCTACAGCAGGAGTTGTCATAAAAGATTCTATATTACCAGGTGCTAAAACTACTCTGAAAGCTTCACTACCTCCTAATGTAGTAGCTATAGTTAAATCTCCATCGTCTGTTCTACTTGGAGCTCCAGTTGCAGTTCCTTTTCTTTGTATGTTCCAAAGAACTGTACCTGGAATATTAGCATGTGAATGATATGCAAAATTTTCACCCATGTTATTCATTCCTGGCAAAGAAGTTGCAAATGAAACTCTTGCACCACCTGAACCCATTGCAGATGCAACCATCATTGCCTGTGTTTCGGAGCCAACTTCTAATGAGAACCATTTAGTTGGATCATCACCATATAATTGTTTAAGAGCTTTATCTATCCAGATGTTCCAATCTGTTGCAGGAGTAATTGGATATCTTGCATTTAATCTTACGCCTGCACGAACAGATGATAAAGCACCTAATTGATTCCCAGATGCTAACATATAGTCTTTTTCAAGAGAATCAAATGTTGGTAGATGAAATGATTTATTATTTTCTTTTTGTTGTTGATATAATTCAATTCCTTGTTCAATCCAACCTTTATTGATTTCTATTGCTTTTTCTTTTCCTTTCCAAAATTGATTTAGACCATTATAAATTTTTTCTGAATCATATCCTTCTTAATTTCCAAGTTGACTAAGGATAAAACCTAGTACTATTGAGTGTCTTTTATGTTTAGTATTTAAATTAGCTTTTCTTTCTTCAGGTGTTAATTTTTCTATTTCACTTAAATCTAATTTGTATATTGTAGCATTTTTAGAATCAAGTAATTGTTGCTGTTTCTCAGTTAATTCAATTTTTTTTGAATCATAAACAAAAACTCCACCTTCTGTTAGTTTATCAATAAGATCAGGTATTGGCTTTTGATACAGTGCTACAACTAATTGACTTTTTTCTCTTGCACCTTTAAATTTAGATCTATTTCCTCTAATATCAAAATAATTATCATATGCTTCTCTAACATCAGTTATATTTGAAGGAAATATTCCTTGTGTGCTTGTATGATAACCTGATTGAAAAAGAATTCTTGCAAGCATTCCAACTGTTGATTGCATACCTCCACCATTTGGACTTGATAAAGTAACCTGAACGTCAGGATTTCCATCAAAATCTTGTACTATTTCATCAAGATTCATCGTAAAATCACACTCAGAACTTCATAGAAATCACAAGAAAAATTGTTAAATTTTGTTTTTTTTTTACACAATGAAATTTTCATTTTAAAGTATATATTTTCTATTTTTACTACTTGAGAATGGAAAAGAAGTTTAAAACAATATTTAAATATTGTGTTATTATAATAACAAAATATGTTTTTTATTCTCTAAAACAAAAAACTTTATATTCTTTTATTATTAGATTTTTTATATGTTTGATTTATTTACAACAATACTTCCAGTTTTCATATTGATTGGTATTGGTGCATTATCAAAGATTCTTAAGATTTCTGATGATAATTGGATTACTGTCATGAATAATTATGCATTTAATTTAGGATTTCCTGCAATAATTTTTTCAAGTCTAATAAAACTGAACAAGTCAACAATTAATTATGATATAATGATATATAATTCATTGATATTAGTTGTTTTGATGACCTTAATTTTCTTTTTGACAAAAATATTTAAAATGGATGAAGAGACAAGAAATTGTTATATCATTTGTTCATTATTTGGAAATGTTGCATACGTTGGAATTCCTTTCATTAATTCAATTTTACAAAATGAAGCAGGAAATCTAAGTATAATCGTAGCATCATATACATTAGTCATGTTTACATTAGGTCTTGCAATATTAGAATTTTCAAAATATAAGAAAATAAAACCAGTTGAACTAATTAAAAATATAATAAAAAACCCATTTATAATCTCAATTTTCTTTGCAACAATAGTTTTGCAATTAAATATTGCATTACCTATGATAATTATTAAATCAATTGATATGCTTGCAAGTGGTGCATCTTCTGTAGTTTTATTAGCATTAGGAATATTTTTAGTGAAGCCTATCAAATTGAATAAAAATACGGTTCATGCAACAATTTTAAGTGTTTTAAAATTGATAATTTTACCGATTGTTTTTATTTTGATAAGAAATATTTTCTTTAAAGATTTAGATTTTAGTTCTACAATAATAGAAGCAGGTATGCCTGGTGCAGTTACATTATTTGTTTTATCTCAAAAATATAAAATGAATAAGAATATTGTTGTTGAAATGATTATAATATCAACAGTATTATCAATAATCACACTTCCTATTCTGACATCGTTTTTATTATAGATTTTTTTAAACTAATATTGAATCTTATTTGTTTCTTAATTTTTTTAAGTTATTAATTCAAAATCATATAGCAAGACATACTGTCTTGCAATTCCTTGCAGAGCGCAAGGCGCTTTGCTACATTTTTAGAATATTAATTAAAAATAAAAAAATTCTATTAAAACTAATTTCAAAGTATTTTTCTTTCTTTTTTCAATAATTTTTTAAACATGGAATCATGAAATAATTTTATGTCTAGACTTAGTAGGGAAATAGAGGATCTAAAAAGAGGAAATCAAATCATCCATGTTTTTTTTAAATATGGATTTAGTCATTATTTAAGACAATTTGAATTTAAGAGTCTGAAATTTATAAAAGAAAAAAAACTGGAAGAAGAACAATTTCCAAGAAAACTTAGACTTGCTTTTGAAGAATTAGGTGCAACCTTCATCAAATTAGGTCAACTTATTTCACTGCGACCAGATTTATTACCAAAAAAATATTGTGATGAATTTAAGAATTTACAAGATAATGTCAAACCATTTCAATATACAACTCTAAAAAAAATTATTGAATCAGAATTAAAGTCTCCAATACAAAAACATTTTTCTAAGATTGATAAAAAACCTTTAGCTGCTGCATCAATTGGTCAAGTACATTGTGCAGAATTACTGGATGGAACTAAAGTTGTCATCAAAGTCCAAAGACCAAATATAAGAAAAATTATTGAGGCTGATATTGATATTTTAAAATCAATAGCTAGATTAGTAAAGAAAAAAATTAATCAAAAAATATTTGATCCTGAGCAGATAATCTCTGAGTTTGAAGAATACACTGAATTTGAATTGGATTATCATCATGAAGCAAGAAATGTTGAGATAATATATAATAATTTTAAGAATCACAAAACAAAAATACCAAAAGTATATAGGGATCTTTGTACTGATAAAATATTAGTTATGGAATATATTGATGGACATAATTTATTAGATTCTATTCTTACAAAAAAAGGAAAAAAAGAAGTAAGTAAAAAAATTGCAGATACATTACAAAAACAAATTTTTGTTGATGGTGTATTTCATGCAGATCCTCATCCAGGGAATATATTTGTAACTAAAGGAAATAATATTGCATTTATTGATTTTGGAATTGTTGGATTTATTGGTGATGAATTAAGAGAAAATCTAATTAGTTTATTGATAGCAGCTATTGCTAAAGATGTTGAAGGAATAGCAGCAGTAATTACAAGTATTGGGGCAACAAAAGAAGATATTAATATTGATGATTTTAGAAGAGATTTATCACAATGTATGAGTATATATTATGAAACAGAAATAAAAGAAATTAAAATGGATGAAATAATCCATAGCGTCATTACAATATGTAATGATTATAAAATAATTTTACCAAAAAATTTTGTTCTTCTTGCTAAATGTATAATCACAACAGAGAGTGTAATATATGATTTTGATCCTAATTTTAATCCTATAAAAAATGCAAAACCTTTTGTTATGGATTTAATAAAATCAAGATATAATCCAAAAAAAATATTTAAAAATTTAGGGACAAATGTAAGGAATGTAAAAAATTTCATCACAAAAATTCCAAAAATAAGCAATGATTTAGTAACTGGTCTTGAAAAAGGAGAATATTATGTAAAAAAAATACATAAAGATATGAATATTCTCAACAATGAAATAGATAGATCAAGCAAGAGAGTTTCTTTGGCGATGATTGCAACTGCACTTATCATTGCTTCTGCTTTTTTAGTTACACTTGATCAAACAAAAATAATGGGGATTTCTTTAATTTCTTTTATTGGTTTTTCTTTAGCATCTTTATTTTTATTTTTTCTTTTAATTTCAATGATTCATCAAAATTAAAATAGAAAAATATAAAAACACAAACTACGATAAATTACTTTATTTTATATTTTATAAAATGAGGTGTTAAATTGAAAGCAAAACTAAAAAGATATTTTCTATTAGGTTTAGGTGCTGCAGCAGCAGGTGTTGCGTATGCTAATAAGAGAAAAATAAAAACTCTTGTTGATGAAACAGTCAAGAAGGGAGCTATTACGGTTAATGAAGGTAAAAAATTAACAGAAGAATTAATTGCAGAGGTATTAAAAGCAGAAAAAAAGATGGTAGCAAAAACAAAGAAAGTGGTAAAAAAAGTAGTCAAGAGAAAGGCTGCTCCAAAAAAGAAAGTAGTAAAAAAAGTAGTTAAGAAAAAAGCTGCTCCTAAAAAGAAAGTAGTTAAGAAAAAAGTAACTAAGAAAAGAAAGAGATAATTTTTTTTATTTTTTTATAATTTTTTATTCTAAATTTTTTCATATTTTTAAATTGATTTATAAGCTTAGTATTTTGACATTATTTTTTAATTTGGCATTTCGTTTTGCAGTATGCACAGTTGCAAGCCAGAGGCTTGCTAGGTGATTTATATTTATGATAAAATAAATGAATAATAATTATTTTTCACTCAAATCATAAGAGATTAATCTATAAATTTATATATTCTATATATATACTAAGTATTGGTGATATATATGGTACAAGCAATGATAAAAATATCAAATCAAGCAAATCAAATACTAAATATAGTAAAAGCAAAAAATAATTTAAATGATAAATCTGAAGCAATTGAATTAGTAATTAAGGAATATGGGAAAGATATTATGGAACCTCAATTAAGACCTGAATTCATAGAAAAGATGAAAAGAAGAGAAAAAGAATCTACTATTGAGATAAAAGATTTTAAAAAACATTTTGGATTAAATTAAAATGTATAATTTGAGGATTAGGAAAACTGTTGAAAAATTATTTCACAAATTATCCAAAAAAAATTCAAGACAATTTGAAATTATTGAAAAAAAAGTTAATGAAATTAGATTGAGACCTGACCATTATAAAAATTTAAAAGCGCCATTACAACATCTTAAAAGAGTTCATATAGATAAAAGTTTTGTTCTAACATTTTCTGTCGATGAAACTAATAAAACAATTTTTATTGAAGATTTTGATCATCACGATAGAATATATAAATGACTAGGAATCTCTAAAGAAAAATTTTAACAAATAATCAATTAAATTTTTATTATTTTTATTATTTAAATTACACATGAAATTAATATTAGTTCGTCATGGTGAGACTTTTGAGAATACTAAAAGAATTCTACAAGGAATTATGGACACAGAATTAAATCAAAAAGGAATCGAGCAGGCACAAAAAGTTGCATTAAGATTAAAAGATGAAATTATTGATGTAATATATTCAAGTGATTTAAAAAGAGCAGCAAATACTTCTAAAGAAATTGCAATATATCATCAAGAAACACCAATTTATTTTGTAAAAGAATTAAGAGAAAGAGATTTTGGAAGTCTTACTGGTAAAAAATTTGATGAAGTTGATTGGAAAAATCTTCCAGGTGACATTGAATCAGAATATGATTTAACAAATAGAGTAAATGATTTTTTAGATGAAGTATATGATGAACACAAAGAAAAAGCAGTTTTATTTGTTGCACATGGTGGACCTATAAGATCAATAATTGCAAGAATAAATGGAGTGGATCCTAAAATGATGTATAAAAAAATAAAGATGGGAAATACTTCAGTAACAATATTTGAAATGAAGGAAGATGAGAATCATAAAGTTCAATTAATGAATTGCATGAAGCATTTGTATTAGAGAAATGTTTATATATGTTTGAATAAAGGGTAGATGTAGTGAAAAATAAAAGTTTGAAATTTATAATAAGTGTTTTTGTATTGTTATTTATTAGTTCATGTGGACCATCTTCTGATGCACCATTGCCAACACCTGAAGCACCATCTTTAGAAACAGGTTTACCAACTTCATTACCACGTGATTTATCAAATGCACCAGAAGGTGATTTTCAAATTAGAGTTTATATTTGGGAAAATGGACCTACGGAAAATAAAAGAGTACATTTTCAAGGAATTGCGTCAGAGGATTTATATGATTATGACTTATTTTTATATAGAAATATTGAACTAACATTTGTTAATAATTTTAAGATAAGCTATGAAGATGGAACTTTTTTCTCTCCAGATTTAATACTTTTTCAAGATTTGGAAAATACATTCTTTGAATTTCAAATTTTTAAGAATAAATTTTACCTTTCAACTTGTACAATTCTTGAAGAAATTAAAAACCCTGTTGATTTTCCCAAATCAAATCTAATTGGAGGAACTATTGAAAAAGATTTTTGGATCTCTTATTTATTAGATTGTAATTTTGGTATAGATTTAGGATCTTCTGAATAATTTTTTATTTTTTTAAATAATTTAAATTTCTAGATATGTTTATATACTTTTAAAAAAAGAATTAACTTATGAAAAACAAATACAATATTTTAATATTAATGGTTTTTGCCATTTTTTTAGTTTTAGTAACAACGAGTTGTAATTTACCTTCTGGTGCACCAACAGAAACAGAATTAGTCGCAAGTCCTGAAGATCTAGGATATGAATTAGTAACACCTGATGCAAATGCTCCACCTTCACCTACAGAATTTCCACCTTCATATGTATATCAAATTTTTCAAGATCCTTATCATGCAGAATTGATTTACTCAAATGGTGGTGATAGAATTAGTAAATGTAATATTGATATAAAACCATTACTTAGAGAGGGTATTACTAGTTATATTTTTGAAAAAGAATCAACATCACAACTTTCTCAAATAACTGGAGACCCAATTGGAGTACCTACATTAGCTAAAAAAGTTCTATATGCATCAAATGATATATTGGGAGAAATTACTTATAGAGATCATGAAATGACACAAAATTCATATTCATTTACTTTTAGTAATTTTAATGATGTTAAATGCGATGGTATGAAATTTGAATTAATTTCCAATTCATTACGAGCAGTTCCGTGTGAAACTGGTTTGGTAAATGAATATATCAATAATTTATGTACAACAACAAGAATTAAAGATCCTTTTTTTCAATCAAATTTTGAAAAAGAAATAAAATTTGAACATTTTAATTCTGAAAATGGAGCAACTACTATTTGTGAATTTGATCCAACAACAATATTGAAAGAAGAATATTCAGATTATGTTTTAACTTATGATGTAACTGAAGAAATTTCACCAGTATTGAGAAATTATGTAATTTCTTTGTACACTAATGATAATAGAGTTGCAGATATAATTTATAGTTCTTCAAATCCGGATAAACTTGAAATTTTGCTTGGTAATAAACCTGAAGGAGAAGGTTCATATTTTAATTGTATTCCTATTAATGAAGGCCCATTTACTTGTACACCAGGAACACCAATAGCTTGTGAACAGGTTGGAATTTTAGGTGGTGGAATGGCATAATTTATTTATTTTTTTATAATTAATTTTTTAATACATTCTAATTTTCTTAAACTTAAATGAAATTAACAGTCATATCTATAATCATTCTTACAATTCTATTTACCTCTTGTACTAATCAATTCATTGATTCTGAAGAAAAGGCAATAGAATTAATAAAACAAAAATTTCCTGAGTTTAGAGATTATCCCTCAGATGAATTTGCAGGAAGATCAATAGAAACACAGACAACTGCAGAAGGATATTATTTAGGTTTTATAATTTATGGAAGCGGAGTTCCTATTGCTGATGCAACATGTTTTTTTGTTGATAAAAAAGGAAATATTAAACAAGATAAATATCAACCAAAAGAATTAATAAATGAAGAAATTGATTTAGTAACTTGTTCTTAAATTGATTTTTAATACTATAATGTCATAATTAATATTCTATAAATTCTCAAATGTGGACAACTAAATAATAAATTATATAAATGTGGACAACTTATATTATTATATGGCATATATTGAGACAATAAATAAAGGAAAAAAGAATTATTACTATTTAACTCAGACTATAAGATATAATGATAAATTTAAAAAAATAAGATGGTTTTTGGCAAAAGGAAATATTTCCAAAAATAAATTAGTGGAACTCTCAAAAAATGTTGAAAAAAATTTATTAGATAAAGTAAATAACATAAAAAAAATAAAAAAAATAGTAGAATTAGATGACTTAACTATACAGAAATTAAAAAAAATAAAGATAAATTATAAAAAAATAATTTCATCTCTTTCAAATATTGAATATCAAGTTATTGAAAAGGAACATTTAATCAGATTTACATTTAACACAAATGCAATTGAAGGTTCTACAATAACTCTTAAAGAAACATCTCATATATTAGAAGATGGTATTTCACCAGATAGCAAGTCATTAAGAGAAATACATGAAATTGAAAATACAAAAAAAGCATATGAATTTATTAAAAAGTATAAAGGCAAAATTAATATTAAATTTATAAAAAAAATTCATTATATTCTTACAAATAATATTTTAGAAGAAAATGCAGGAAATTTTAGAAGAATACAGGTATTTATGGGTGGATCAAAACATACACCTACAAAAGCATCTGAAATTCAAAAAGAAATGAACTCATTTACTAAATGGATTAAAAATCAAGAAAAGATTCATCCAATAATATTATTAACTTATGTTCATCATTATTTTATTGCAATTCATCCTTTTATTGATGGAAATGGAAGGACTGGAAGATTGTTGCTTAATTATATGCTGTTGAAATCTGGTTTTCCACCAATCTGTATTAAAAAAGAGGAAAGAATAAAATACACAGATTATTTGGAATTATCTAGAGATGGAGATATAACTAAATTTCTAAATTATATTATAAAAAAAGTAGAAGAATCATATAATGAACTTGTGGACAACACAAAATATAATTAGTAAAATGTGGACAACTAATTTTTAATCCAAATCATAATAATCTTGCAGAACTATTGAATCTAATTCTTTTACATCTTCAACTTTGTACAATTTACCTTTGCCAATCTCAACTACTTTCTTAGCGAATTCAATACCTTTCTTATCAAGCTTTATTCCAATCAGAGAAATAGTAATTCCATGGTTATATGCGGCTGAGACTGCTTCTAATGCTTCTTTTTGAGGATCATCTCCAGTTGTTGGCATTGCATCTGTCAATAACATAAGATGTTTTGTTGATTTATTATCTGGAAAGAGTGATGTGGATTCTTTTATTGCAATTAATAAATTGGTCTCACTTTTTGATTTTATTCTTCCAATTTCATTAAGAAGATATCCAAAGTCATTAGTTGGAGGAACTTTTTTTATTATCTCTGAAGAAAAAACAACTATACCTACTTTGTCTTTATTAGATATTGCTTTAAATGCAAGAGCAATTCCTGATTTTTTAGCCATTTCAATTTTCTTTCCTTTCATAGAACCAGATGCATCAATTGCATATATGATATTTATTTTTCCTTTTGAAACTTTATCATTTACAATTAAATCTTGTGCCATAAGTTCTTTATGCCCTCTTCTTATAGCTAAATTAATTGATTTATGTACTGAAATATTTTTGTAGATGTCATCTCGTTTATAGTGTTTTGTTCCTATTTCATCACCATGAGAAGATTTCTTTTTTAGTATTTTTTCACCAATTCCTTTTGCTGAAAGATTATCAAGTTCCTGTGTGTATAGAATCAATGTTGCAAGATTATATCCTTCTTCAGTTGGATTATCATTTTGATTGAGTAATTTTTTTTTCTTAAGTTCTTTATGTTTTTCTTCAATTTTCTTTTTTAATTCTTTTTTGAATTCTGGAAATCTTATATTTCTTTTTAATTGTTCAATTCCCATACCAGTAATTTTTCTTAGAAAAGTCTTTCCATATAATTTTTCAGCAAACCTATAATTTTTTACAAGATTTTTAAATATTTCACTAGGTGTAAAACCAATTCCTTGATTAATCATGTCATTGATTATTTTTCCATCATCAATTACTTCAGAATCATTTTCAAGCACTGAATGCATGAATGCAGAACCATATTTTACATTTCTTTCTTCTTTAGAAATTTCTTCAGTCTTTTTTACTTCGGTAACAGAGATATTAGAATCACTAGGGTATATCGCCTTCTTCTTTGAATTTTTCTAGTGTTTCCATAATGACTTTTTCTGGTGTCTTTAGATATTTTACACTTGGTTTTAATCTAATTCTATGTGTTAATACAGAAATTGCAGCAGATTCAATATCTTGATAATTTACTTTTTTTCTCCCAAGAAGCATTGCATTTGCTTGTGCTCTTTCATAGAGTCCAATTGTTGCTCTGACACTAGGGACTTTTTCTAAATCATCATGTAGTCTTAATTCTCTGACAAACTTGATTGTGAAATCTAATAATTTTTTTGGGAATTCAACAATTTCTTTTCCTTTTGTTGTTACAATTTTTTCTTCAATTTTAAAATTTTCAGGATATCCCATATATATCAAATCAAATCTATCCAAAAAAACATCGGATAGATTTTCAGTAGAAATGTCATTTGGGTTCATTGTTCCAATAAATATGAAATCAGATTCAACATCAACATCATATGATGAAATTGAAGCTGTTTTTTCTTCTAAGACTTGAAGCAGAGCATTCTGTAATTTTTCAGAACATCTATTTATTTCATCAAAGAATAATATTTTTCCATTTGCTTTGAATATTTTTCCAGGTGTAAATGATTTTATATCAAGAGGACCAAATTTTATTGCCTTTATTGGATCAATATCACCAATTAGATCTTCAGCAGTTAGATCAGGGGAGCCTTGTACTCTTACGAATCTATCTTCACCTTTTACTTTCTCATTTTTTCCTTCAAAATTTGTTATTGATATGTCAGGCAGTATTTTTGCAATGTTTTTTGCAAGTGTTGTTTTCCCGACACCAGGTGGACCAACAAGTATGATGTTTCTTCTCATCATTATTGCAGATCTAACTTGCAGCTTTACATCATCTTGTCCATATATGTCTTCGAACTTTTCTTTTATCAGAATTTTAGTCAAATCTTCCATCTATAATTCGAATGAAAATATATTTATAAAATTATAGTACAAGATGATTTGATATGATTATAAAAATGAATCCAAATACTTCTTTTTTTATTTTACTTTAACAAGTTCTAAAAAACTTGTTTTTGTAGAAAAGAATTTACTTTTAGTAAATTCTTTACGTACGTTTAGGTGGGTAGTTTAATCCACACTTTAGTGTGGTTTGAAACCCGCCCATGAAATCCAATTAGGATTTCATCAGAATAATATATAATTCTAGAAAACATAGTATTAAGTGCGCGGCGAAAATTGGCGCACTCAATA
>JABHHN010000073.1 GCA_018671515.1 archaeon
AAATTTATATATTTCATATTGATTTTTTATTATTATGTATAGATTATTTGAAAAAGTAGGTAATACCTTTGATGATAAATTAAAAACTATAGCTGAAAAAACAGGTCAAGATTTAGCAGAAATTATCGCACTTCTTCAAAAAAGTGTTGTCAATATACCTTATGTGGAATCTACTTTAGCTGCAATTAATGAATATGGTGATGGTTCTTTTCAATTTAAATTATCAGATGGAAATGTAGTAGATAAATTTGATTTAGACACTGATTTTAGATATATTTTGCCTGAAAAAAATAAGAGTTTGGAATCTTATATTTTAAGAAATGGAACAAATTATGATCCCAATAACAAAATAATTGTTTATTCTCAAGATTTGAGACCTACTGCAATGCAAGAAATAAGTTCAGGATTAGAACAATCATTAAATATTAATGTAGAAGGAATTCAAATATACACACCTAAAGGTCTGATAGCTTATCAACATTCTTTTGATGAAAATATGGATTGGTTAGAAGAATCACAACATGATTTACCAAGGTGGTTAAATTTTTCTGAGAAAAATACTCATCCTAAAACAGCTCGCTTGAGTTTAAATAAGAAAATTGGTCAAAAAATTTATAGTTTTCTTGAAAAATATTTGGGAAGAAATGATAATCAAAAACTTAATGTAGCACTTGGATTACCTTAATTTAGATAATAATGAAATCAATTCACAAAAAAATCTACAACTTAGCTTTCCCTTATTATAAAAAAGGACGTGATGGTGATGTGGAGCATCTTAATTGGCTTATAGAAGTTATTCCACAATTTCTAAAAGACACAAATTTAGATTCAGACATAATGATGCCACTTATTATTTTACATGATACAGGATATTCCAAAACTGCAAAGAAGAATGATGCATTCAATAAAGATGTAAGGATTGAACATACTAAACATAGTGAACAGATTAGTGATAAAATTCTAAATGAAATAAATTATCCAAAAGATAAGATAAAAAAAATAAATTATCTTGTCTTGCATCATGATGATTGGGCATTTGGGAAGAATTTTTCTGATGAACCACTTCTAGAATTTTTTACTAATTTTGATTTTATGTGGATGGCATCAATTGAAGGTTTTGAAATAGTAAGAAAAATTGCAAGGATGAAAAAAAATGAATTCGTCTTCGAAATTGAAAGATATGAAAAAATAAATCAGAAAGAAGGAAGAGTTTGGTATAATAAAGAGATACAAAAATTCTATAATAAATTAATGATTGAAAGAAAAAAAGAATTAAAACTTCAATTATAATTCTCAACTAATTTTTTAAATCTATTCCTTCTTTCTATTAGTTATGATGGAAATAACATCTCCTGGAAAAATAATTCTTTTTGGTGAACATGCTGTAGTTTATGGAAAACCTGCAATTGCTGCACCTGTAAATTCACTTACAACAAATGTGAAATTAAAAGAAACAGATGATGAAATATCAAAAATAATAGTACCTGATAAAAGTCTAACACCTGAAGAGCGAAATAGATTAGAAGAACTTGTAGAGTTAATGAAAAAAGAATTGGATATAAAAGATAATTTTCATATTACTATTGATTCATCTATTCCTATTTCTTCTGGGATGGGATCAAGTGCATCATTATGTGTGTCAATAGCAAAGTCATTATTTCTTCATAAAAATAATAGTGTTGACGTTGATGAATTATCAAAATTAGCATTAATTGGAGAAAAAATATTTCATGGAAATCCAAGTGGAATTGATACAAATGTAATTTCATACAATCAGACATTATTTTTTCAAAAAAAGAAAAAAAATGAATTTATTAAAATAAAAAAACCACTTAATATTTTAATTGCAGATTCAGGAATAAAAGGAAGTACTAAAAGGGCAGTTAGTTTAGTTAAAAAAAAATATGAAGAAAATAAAATAATTTATTCTAAAATATTTGATGATATGGAAAAAATATCTATTGTATCAAAAAAAGCAATTGAAGAAGGAGATATTGAAAAATTAGGAAGGATGATGACACTTAATCATGCACTTCTAAAAATGATTGGTGTAACAAACGAAAAATTAGATTATATGTTTAGTTCAGCAATTGATTATGGTGCATATGGTGCTAAAATTTCAGGTGCAGGAATGGGTGGAAATATTATTGCATTAGTAAAAGAAGAAGATATTGAAAACATCACTGAAGCATTAAGAGAAAATGGAGCTGTGCACGTATATCACACGGTGATTAAATGAATTTTCAAGAAACAATTGCACATTATAAGAAAATTATTGATGAAGAATTAAATATTTTTTTTGATAAAAAAATAGAAGAAATAGATTCATTATTTATTAAACAAAATTATGAATTTTTAAAAGAATATATTACAACTGGTGGAAAGAGATTAAGGTCAATTTCTACAATAATGTCATATATTGCTTTTGGTGGGAAAGATGTTAAAAAAATAATTCCAGCAAGTTTAGCAGTTGAATTACAACATGCATATTCTTTGATTCTTGATGATATAATGGATGAAGATATGTATCGAAGAAATAATCCAGGACTAAATAAAAAATTAAAAGATTATTATTTAGAAAATTTTAAGGATATAAATTATGATGGTGAATTATTTTCAAAAACAAGCACAAAATATGCTGTAAGTTATGGGATGATGCTTGGATCAATTACTGATTTATTATGTAAAAAATTATTGCTTGAAATGGACGAAAACGATGAAATAAAAAACAAATGTGCAAAAATTATAGTTGATAATAATTTGACAATATTTCATGGGCAAATGTTAGATGTTCATATGGAAATAGAAAAAGAAGTTTCTATAAATGATTACATGCAAATGATTTCAAGGAAAACATCACCATTTTTTTATGGTGCATTAGGAATTGGTGCAATACTAGCAGATGCAAGTGACGAAGACTTAAGAAAAATAAATGAATTTGGACTTTTCTCATCAATGGCTTTTCAGATACAAGATGATATAATTGACATATCTAAAGATATGGATAAAGGAAATACTTTTGCATCTGATATAATAAAAGGAAAAAGAACATTAATTGTAATACATTGTTTAGAAAATTCAACAGATGAAAAACAAAATGAATTGATTAATATTCTTGATAAAAATAATAATTCTGATGAAGAAATAGAAAAGGCAATATTAATTTTAAATAATTCTGGTTCAATTGAATATGCAAAAAAAGTAGCACGGGAATATTTAGAAAAATCAAAAACTGCTTTGGAAAAAATAGATCTGTCAACAGAAGGAAAGAAATTCTTTAGTGATTTGTCAGAGTTTATGATAAATAGAAAATATTAAATTTTAATTCTATTAATTACTTTTTTTAACCAATAGGTGTAAATATTTGGATTATTAACAATATCTTTTTTTAATTCATCTAATGTAATCCATTTATAATCACTTACTTCTTTTTCATTTGGTTTTGGTTCATCATTATAATTTCCTATGAAAACATGATCAAATTCATTTTCAGTTAATCCATTATCAAATTCTGCTTTGTAGATGAATGTGAATGATTTTTTTAATTCACAGTCAAATCCCATTTCATTTTTTAATCTTTCGTGGATGTCTATTTCTAATGTACTATTAGGTATAGGATGACTACAACATGTATTTGTCCATAAGCCAGGAGAATGATATTTAGAATCAGCTCTTTTTTGAAGTAATAATTCATTATTAGAATTAAATATGAATATTGAAAATGCACGGTGCAGAAGCCCTTTTTTATGAGCTTCTATTTTTTCCATAATTTCTATTTTATTATCTTTTTTATCAACAAGTATTACATCCATTTTGATTTGATTATTTTATTTCTTTTTATGTATTATTGATTTTATTTTTATTTTTATTTTTAATTTCTAAAATTTTTTTTTGAGTTATTATTTTTGGATATAGCATGCGACAAAGTCTCCTGCAAGGAACTTGCAAGCAGGATGTTTGCTCTGGCAAATGTTGAATAATAATGAAAAATATTTAGATATTTGATATGAAAAGTGATAGAATAAAAAATACAAAATTTTCATTCTTTTCAAAAACTATATAAAACAAATAATCTAATTCATTCTAACATAGCATGAAAAAAAAGAGGTTTGGTCAGATTTCAATGGAATATATTCTAATTTTTTCTATGATTTTAATGATATTTATTCCAACATTATATTTATTTAGAACTTATGCTGTAGAATCAAATGAAAAAATAATTCAACAAAGGATAAGCCAGTTAGCAAAAGAAATAATTGATACAGGAAGAGAATTATATTATTTTGGACCACCTTCAAAATCAGTAATTCAGTTGGAAATGCCACCACAAATATTGAGCATGGGGATAATTTCTTTAGATACATCAGAAGGAAAAAGAGAACATATTATTGTTTTTAATATAGAAGTTTTAGGAGGAAATTCTACACTTTTTTTTAATTCAGATTATCCTATTGCTGCACTTGATGAAAAATATAATACTATAAAACAAGGAAATGAATGTGGTGAAAGTTTAAATGTAAAAGAATGTAAAGAAATACTTCTTAATCCAATTTGTCAATGTTATAGTTCGAGTGATTTTAATAAAGGGATAAAGAATTTTAAATTGAAAGCAATTAAAGGTTCAAAATGTCATTCCTTTGATAATACTTGTATGATTATAGATGAAGTTTCAGATGAATTAACGTAATAAAATGAAAAAATCTCAAATAATTAGTATGGATCTTGTATTTGGGTTTATGATATTTATTATTGCAATTAGTTTCTTTTTTTTCTTTTTAAAAAAAGTACCTTTTATCAATCAAAAAAAAACATTAAATGTGCAGACAAGTTTTATTTATAGAAATATAGAATCAATACCTAATAATAGAATTAATTTTTTAAAACAAAATAAAATAGATGTAAAAAAATTGAACATATTTGCTAAAATACCATATTTTCTAGAAGATTCGGATGGTGATAGACTTTTAGATATTGGTGATCCGACTCCTAATGTAAAGAATGGGGATTTTGATTTGGATGGTTTTGGTGATTATAGTGAATTACTTGTAGGAACAAATCCTTTTGATGAAAACAGTTTTCCAATTGACGATGATTTGGATAAATTAAATGATGATTGGGAAATTAGAATGTATAATACTGATGATGCAAGTTCAAGTTATGAAATGATTGATGGAATAGATAATTTAAATGTCATCTCTGATTCATCGTCAGATTTTGATTGTGATGGGGAAATTTCATTATCTCTCATTAAAGATTTTAATAATAATGCTGAGCTAGAAATAAAAGAACCTACAGGGATATTTCCAAATGGGAGTATAGCTAAAAAATGTACAATATACGGACATACAATTTATGATTCTCTGATTGCGAATACTTATCATGAACAACAACCCCCATATAAGCATCATTGCAAACCTTGTATACCAAATCTATTTTTATATTATCATGATAAAGATCATGGTGATTTTGATAGAGATGGTTTAAATGATATCAATGAATTAAATATTTATGGTACAAATTTTAGTTTAAATGATACTGATGGAGATGGCTTATTGGATGGATTAGAGATAACTATGGGGTTTGATCCTAATGATGAAACAGATCCGGGATTAGGATATATTTCAGGAAATATTATAGATGGTAGATTAGATAAGACCTGGGTCAATAAAACAGGATTGGATGAATATGAGAATGATAAAAAAGCATGGGATGGTGATCCAGATGATGACAAAAGAATAAATTTTTTGGAACTTGTTTATGGGACAGATCCATTAAAAAAAGATTCTGATTCTGATGGATTGTCAGATTTTAAAGAAATAATTAGACCAATTCCTCTGTCAATATATCAACTAGTTTTTGGAAATATTAATACAAATAATTATGATGAAATGGATGTATGTATTTATTTTGAAAACCAAGAAGGTGATGTAATAAAACATATTGGACCAAATGAAGATAAAATAATCATAAAAGAAGGAATAAATTGTGGTGATTTATCAAATCAATTAGTAGATGATGCAAGTGCAAATTGTATTTCTAGTACATCTACAAATGCTATTGCAATTTCAAAACCTGTTTTTTATGAAGACAATAATAATATTATAATTTTAAATATGAAAATATTAATTTGTGCGGAAGATTATTAAAATGATTTCAAAAAAAAAAGGATTTTTCTTTTTAATTGATAGTATTTTTGCTATAATTATTTTAGTTATGGGTTTTATTTTACTTTCTTCATATAATTTTGATAAATCATTAAATTTGCAAACAAAAAGTATTTCAAAAGATTTTTTTAATTTATTATCTGGAACTAAAATAAATGAAATTTGTTCAGATATTTGTGAATGTTCATTAGAAGAAATAGAAAAAAATTGTAGGGCAGATAATATAAAAAATTTAGAATATAATTTACTTGAATATATTGGTGAACTATATGATAAAAATCAAGAAGAAAATATTACAAATTTAATTTCTGAAATAATTCATGTTAAAAAAACTTTTAATACAAATATTTATGGAATTCAATTTTTGATTGATGGAAGAAAAGTATATAATATCTCGGATGAAGAAGAAATGGAAAAATCCAAAAATTTAATTTCTATAAAAAAAATTATTTATGGATATTGGGAAATACCTGAAGTTGGAAATTATGGGTTTTGGGGCCCATATATTGTAGAGGTAAGGGCATGGAAAAGATAAGACAAAAAAGAGCTGTATTTTTTTCATTGATTTCATTATTTTTAATTATTCTTTTTTCAATCGGCGCAGAAATAGGTAAAGAACAGAAATATTTAGAAAGTGAATTGTCAGCAACTAGGACAAGAGTTGAGACACTTAATCAGGCAATAAATGATTTAGATGATAAATATTTTTCAAATTTTGTAAATACTGCAGGAAAGAGTGCGTTAGAAGCTATATCTGAATATTCTGTAAAAAGTGGGAGGTCAATTTATCCTTTTGAAGATAATTTTGTATCAGTTTTTATTAATGGAACTTTAAATGCTGATACTCAAAATCCTATTGATTTAAAAAATGAACCAAATAAATATATGGATGATCCTCCAATTAAAAATTTAATTGATGAAATTAAGAAAATATATTCATCAATTGGACTTAAAATTCATGATTTAGATGTAGAAGTTTTAAACATATATCAGAAAGATCCTTGGACGATCCATTTGATTGTAAAATTTAATTATTTTTTTGAAGATGAAAAAGAAGTTGCAGCTTGGAGGGGTGAATCAATAGAAGAAACAGATATAAGTATATCTGGGATGTGGTATCATAGAGCTATTCCAAGCGTGACAAAACCAGATGGAAATTATAAAATTGATACTACAAATTTTGTGATAGATACAATAAATGATTCAGATTTATGTATT
>JABHHN010000006.1 GCA_018671515.1 archaeon
ATAGAAAAGCTGAGGAGATTGAACTTTTAGGTGCAATTGATGAATCTATACAAGCAGCACTTGATACTCTAGGGGACGAGCTTATGAAGTATCTTAAAGAAGCTGGTGAAAAGTTTCCAGGTGATAAATCTAAAGAAAAACCAGTTGTGAATTCTCAAGGTTTTATGGAACCATTCATAGGTGTATTTGGTGGATTAAAAGATTCATTTGGTGCAATGATGCCTGGCAAAAAAGATAAAGGTCCCAAACCTGCAAAAGAGAAAGACACGTTTAAAGGAGAAAAAGTAGAAAAAGCAGCAGCTAAGTTTGCAAAAGCAGCAGTGTTTGAAGGTATCTATAGATATAAACAAGCAGTAGGATGCACATATTGGTAAAATGGATAATGATTTAATTCCAACAGATGATAAATTAAAAGAAATAGTGCAAACAGGAGAATATGGTATTGGTATAGATGAATTTGGTACTACAACAAATCCTATGCAAAATCAAGTGGAAGCACTTAAGGCAAGAATATTTCATGGTGCAAGCAAAGTTGAGTTTTCATTTTTTGGACGTGGCAAAGGAAATAAAGAATCAGGAACTCCTGAGACTTATGGTAAAAGAGAAAGGGCAGATCTTAAGGGTTTGGCAGAAATAAATGAAGTTGAAACAACAACTCATGCGTCAGTTGGAATTCAGGGATTAAGTGGGTTTAAGCATCAGCAATTTGTATTTGATGAACATAGTAGAAAGGAAAGTGTTGATGAAGTAAAAAGAGCTATACATTTTGCAGCAGATGCAACAACAGGTGGAGCAGTGGTATTTCATACAGGAGAATCACCAAGATCTTTAGTAAGCAGAAAATGGGATGATAAGGATGCACAATTTGAGCTTCATCCTGAAGAAGGAGAAGAAGAGCTTCATTATTTAGTAGATCCTGTTGATAAAAAAATATTTTCTCAGATAAAAGAAAATGAAAGAATTGCAATTCCTATTGTAAAAGTTGATGAAAATGGTGAAGAAATGTATCTTCAAGATGAGGCTGGTAATAACATAATAGATGATATAACAAATAAGCCAATTCCAATATATGATTATGATCTAAAGACAGGAAATATTGATACAAAAATTACAACATTTAAAGAATTTAGATTACTGGAAGAAGAAAAATTAAAAGAAGAAGGTATTAGTTTAGATTCAAATCAACGTCAAAAAATAATTAAGAAATTCGCAGAATTCCAGACAATGAGAGATGTAAATTATTTTTTAGGCCAATCAAAAGAATTTGAGACCCATTACTATCAAGGTTTAGAAGCAAGAGAAAAAATAATAAAATCTTTGAAATTTTACAAAAAATTAAGAGGTCAAGTTGATGATTCTGAATGGCAAAAATTTCAAGAATATGGTCACGAAAATAGACATGCAGCATTGGAATTTATTCCAAAAGATGTAATTGACCCCATAAAATATTTAGAAAATCAATTACGAGAAAATACAAGAACTATCGGGTATGGTAGAGAAGTTGCACTTTCAGGTAGGCGTCAAGCAAGAGAAACATTAGAAAGACTTGAAAGAGGTATGCTTGCAGAAACATATGCTGCAGATAAGGCAGGTGAATCAATGGGTGAACTTGGGATGTATGCATGGCAAAAATATGAAGGAAACAAAAAAGATTTGAAAAATCCAATTTATATTGCTCCTGAAAATTTATTTCCAGAAACTTATGGTAGTCATCCAGATGAACTTAAAGATTTGATATTAAAAGGACGAGAAGATATGCAAAAAAGACTTAAATCTAATTATGGGAAATCAGATGCTGAAGCAAAAAAATTGGCAGAAAAACATATCAAAGCAACATTTGATATAGGACATGTAAATGTTTGGAGAAAATATTTTAAAGGCAAAGAAGGAGAATCTTTAGAAAAAAGAGATAAGAGATTTAATGATTGGGTATTAAAGAAGACAAAGAAAATGTTTGATGATGGAATAATTGGACACGTTCATATAAGTGATAACTATGGATTCCATGATGAGCATTTAACAGCAGGAGATGGTAATGCACCTATAAGGGAATTTGTTGCGCAAGCAAAAAAATCAGGTTTCAATGAATTTATAGTAGAATCAGGATCATTTAATCCAAATATAAGTCTGCCAGATACTTGGTCGCATTTTGGATTAGGTATGTTTGGTGCAGGAGGAGGATATTCTGTAGATATACCAGGTTTTGTTCCAAATTCATTTGCAGATGTAAGACATGGATATTTTGGTCGTGCTGGACCTCCTAGACATATGCTTGGGGAATATGCAAATATTAGCAAGGATTTTGTAGGGGAACCATTTTATTCAGGTTTAGGTTTGGAATAATAATAAAATAGAAAGAAATAAAAAGAAATAATACTGAATGGTAAATAATATGGAAAAAGAATTGATAAAAAAAAATAATGATGATCTTAAAAAAGAGTATAAAAAAGATGATATAGATTTAGCTTATCAATTTGCAGCAGATTTGCATAAAGAAGCAGGAAAATTTGTAAAAGGAGTCATTCTATTTGGGAGTAAAGCAAGAAAGAAAAAAATTCACCATGATATTGATATATTAGTAATTATGGATGATATCTCTGTTGAAGTAACAAAAGAATTCGTTCAAACATATAGGATAATTGTTCAGAATTTAGTTGCAAAGATTTCTACAAAATTACATATTACAACATTTAAATTAACATCATTTTGGGAATTACTTAGAAAAGGAGATCCTATTGCAATAAATATACTAAGAGATGGTGTTCCAATAATTGATACTGAACTTTTTAGACCTATGCAAGTTTTGCTGTATCAAGGTAGAATAAAACCTTCAAAAGAGGCATTATGGGCATATTTATATAAATCAACTCAGACAATGCAGAATTCCAGATTGCATTTGATAAAGGCGACAATTGATCTTTATTGGGCAGTAATTGATGCGGCTGAATCAGCATTGATGACGGTTCATGCAATTCCTCCAAGTCCAGAACATGTTGCTGAATTGATGCATGAAAAATTAGTAAAGACAAATTTATTAGATAAGAAATATGTTGATTTAGTCATGGATTTCTATGTAATCAATAAACAAATTGAGACAAGAGAAATCAAGTTTGTTACTGGAAAGGATTATGATAAATATTTTAAAAAGGCAGAAGAGTTCATTGGTGCAATTAAAATATTAGTGAATAAACAAAATAAATAGTGATCTTTAAATATTGATTAATTGAAGTTGTAGCAATATTGTTTTATTTTAGTGTTTTTAGTTCTTTAATTTTTAAGGATTGTTTAAATAATTTAGTTTTTTGCAATTAAATTATTTTTTGTAGAAGCAAATGCTTTTAGGCATTTGCTAGATTTTATGATGAAAAAATTAGTATAGTGAATTATATTATGAATTTAGAATTTTAAATCATTATATTTTTTAAGATCTTTTTTACTATATTTGTAAATAGTGTCATGATGAGCATAATCAACAAAATAAATAATGTTATTATCACCAAAAAACAAAATTACATAAGAATTATTCACGTGTACTCGTTTGTATTTTTTTAGATTTTGTGTAAGATTTTTATAATGATTTAAATTATTAGAATTTAAAATTTCATCTCTTTTCTTTAATATGTTTTGTAGCTCTTTTCCTCTAATTTTTTTAAGTTGTTTTTTAAAAAGATGACTATATTTACTTCTTTTCATTCCACCATAGCTCTTTTTTCAAGCTGTTTTTCGAAATCTTTAGATTCACTATCTGATAAAAATGAAGTTGCTTCTTTAGTATTTAATCTTTCTAAATAACTTTGTTTTATTTCTAAGTTATTGTAGATTTTTTCTCTTGCAGCATCACGGATAAATTCTTGTACATTTAAGAAACCATGATTCTTAGCGTAAATTTTAGCTTTTTCTAAAAAGTCTTCTGACATTCTTAAATTAATTTGCATTGACATGATATTTTAAAATATTTAATAATATTTAAAAGTATTGTTTTAAAAATTAAAACTTATACAATTTTTTCTCAAAGTCAACTACTTTATCACCATCAAAGACAATTCCTTCATGTTCAAGCATTGATTTCTTTCTATCAATATTTGGACCAGTTTTAAATCCATTAAAACCACCTATAGTACCATTTGTTGCAACAACTCTATGACATGGTATATTTGGAGCATCAGGATTTTTTTTAAGAACCTGACCTACTGCTCTATAAGCATCACAACCTGTGGCATGTGCTAATTCTTTGTATGTAGTTACTTTACCAATGGGAACTTTTTTTAGAAGTGTATAAATTTTATCAGAAAATTTCATGTATGTGCACTCTTTTTTTTATTTAATTTTATATTATGAAAAAGTACTTCAAACCAAAAAAACCTTAAACCATTTGTAAGCATGAATATTCCAACTATACTTGTTAAAAGAGAAAAATTTTTGATAAATATTGATTCATTATCTATTGAATACATAACAGAAAGACCTATCATAAGCATGATTATACCAGATGCTAAATATGATGGGAATTGAGTTCTTGTTATTTTATTTGAATCTCCTTCTAAAAAAGGATTGCTTGATTTTAAATGCCATGAGAATACTAAAAATATTCCAATAATTGATATTACTATGCTCAGAAATAAAAAAATCACATAAAATTTATGCATGAAGTCAATTGTGGTGTGAAGTCTATTAATAAGATTGAATATGAATAGCATGAATCCTGAAAAAAGAACAAAAACTGAAAAGAGAAGGTGATTGTCATATTTTGCCATTTATTATTGTTAACATCTTCATTTTTTATATTTATCTAATTTATTCATCTTTTTGACAACCTTTTTAAATTAAATTCATTTTTCTAAGAGTTGGTTTTAGAGGGGCGATATATGGTAGATAAACTCACACCTGCTATGCAGCAGTTCATGGATATTAAGAACGCAAATAAAGATTGCATAGTATTATTTAGGATGGGTGATTTTTATGAAACTTTTTTTGATGATGCTAAGGTTGCTTCTCAAGTTCTTGGAATAACTCTTACTAAAAGAGGAAAAACTAATAATATGGATATTCCATTAGCAGGAGTTCCACATCATGCTGTTGAAAATCATATTGGAAAACTTGTAAAAAATGGCTATAAAGTTGCAATTGTTGAACAACTTGAAGATCCAAAATTTGCAAAAGGCACTGTAAAACGTGGACTTGTTAAAATAATAACTCCTGGTACTATAATGGAGTCAAATCTTCTTGATAAAAAAAACAATTATATTATGGCTATTGCTATATATGAGGGAAGATATGGTATTTCATTTATAGATATATCAACAGGTGAGTTTATTGTGTCGGTTGTTGAAGATGAAAAAAAACTTTTTAGTGAAATTTTTAAATATGATCCTTCCGAAATTTTGCTTCCTACTACTTATGAACATAGCGTAGAAGAAGAAAAATTAAAGACTGAAACAAAGAAATATATTAGTTTCTATTCAGATGTATTTTTCTATCATAACAATGCAAAAAAAAATATAAAAGAACAGTTCAAATTACAGAGCCTTGATGGACTTGGACTGGATGATAAGGAATTAGCTGTAAGTAGTGCAGGTGCTCTTCTATGTTACATTAATGATACTCAGAAAAAATCATTAAATTATTTAAAATTACCAAAATATTATTCTGCATCAGATTTCATGGATTTGGATCCTGTTACAATAAGAAATTTAGAATTAGTAAACAGGATTTCTGATGGTTCCAAAAAAGGAACTCTTCTTGATATATTGGATAAAACTGTAACTAATATGGGTACAAGAAAGATGAGAGAATTTTTCATAAAACCATTAATTGATACCAAAAAAATAAGGGCAAGACTAATGGCAGTAAAAGAATTAGTTGAAAAACCATTCATGAAAGAAGATTTGATTAATCTATTAAAACAAGTAAAAGATATAGAAAGAATATCATCAAGAATAAATTATGGTAATTCTAATCCTAGGGATTTGATAGGTCTTAAAAATTCACTTTCTGTTATTCCAGATATAAAATCAATACTTGATCAATCAGAATCAGTACTTTTAAAAAAATTAGGCGAATTTGACGTTTTAAAAAATATTCATGATAAAATTGAAAAAGTAATTGTTGATGAACCACCAATTCTGTTAAATAATGGTGGAGTAATAAAAAAAGGATTCAATAAAGATTTAGACGAGATAAAAGATATATCACTAAATGCAAAAAAACATATAAGAAATATGGAAGATGAAGAGAGAAAATCTACAGGGATTAAATCTCTTAAGATAAAATATAACAGGGTTTTTGGATACTATATTGATGTTACAAAAAAGAATCTAGAACTTGTTCCTGATAATTAC
Organism: archaeon; assembly: GCA_018671515.1. Taxonomy (GTDB): domain Archaea; phylum Nanobdellota; class Nanobdellia; order Woesearchaeales; family GW2011-AR15; genus JABHHN01. Next base: position 6,339 of record JABHHN010000006.1, read on the forward strand.
ATAAAAAGACAAACATTAGTTAATAGTGATAGATTTATTACGCCTGCATTAAAAGAAAAAGAAGAAATAATTCTTGGTGCAGAAGAAAAATTAGTTTCATTTGAGCAGAAAATATTCCAGGAATTAATTGAAGAGATTTCATTTGAAACAAAAAAATTACAGAAAGTTGCAGATAGTTTATCTTATGTTGATGTAATGTGTTCTTTTTCATCTGTTGCACTTACTAATAATTATGTAATGCCAGTTGTTGATAAGGCATATGATATTGAAATAATAAATGGTAGGCATCCTGTAATTGAAACATTGACAGATTTCGTACCAAATGATACATTTTTAAATAAAAATTCTAAAGTAATGATTATAACTGGACCAAATATGGCAGGAAAAAGTACTGTGATGAGACAAGTTGCATTAATCACATTGATGGCACAAATAGGTTCATTTGTTCCAGCAACAAAAGTAAAAATTGGAATAGTTGATAAATTATTTACAAGAATTGGTGCAAGTGATGATCTCTCTCGAGGTCAAAGTACATTTTTAGTTGAGATGAATCAGACAGCAAATATACTTAATAATGCCACAAAAAATTCATTAATAATACTAGATGAAATAGGAAGAGGAACAAGCACATATGATGGAGTAGCAATTGCATGGGCAGTTGCAGAGCATATTGCAAAAAATATCAAAGCTAAAACTCTTTTTGCAACACATTATCATACATTAAATAATTTAGCAAAAGATATTCCAGGAATAAAAAATTATAATATTGCTGTAAGGGATGAATATGATGAGATAGTATTTTTAAGAAAATTAATTGAAGGCGGAACAAATAAATCATATGGTGTCCATGTTGCAAAACTTGCAGGTCTTCCACAAAAAGTAATTGAGAGAAGCAGAGAGATACAATTCAAATTAGAAGGCGAAGATAGAATTACAGAAAAAATAGTTGTTGAGACAAAAAAGACCAAAGAAAAAGATAAGGTTACAAATCAAGTTGAAGAAACATCAAGAATCATTAAGACTAAACAGATGAGATTAGTTGATACAGAGTAGGGAACGTATTGGTTAGGAGTAATTTTTCTTTTTTTAATTTTTTTTAGCAAGAGTAAAACTCTTGCTTTTATATAAAAGAATTTTCAAATTGAAAATTCTTTACGAAGTGTTGAAATAATTTTACTACTTTCATTGAAACAGAATTAAAAATAATATCAAATTTAACAAAAAATCAAATAAATTTAAATGAATTCAACACTACTTCACCTTCAGGTTGGTATTTTTTGAATTTTTGAATTTTGGAAACATAATTTAATTCATATCTTTTGTATTTATCTTTTTTTATTACTGATATAGAAGTCCATTTAAGACCAAGATTTTCATCTTTATATGTAATTAAATATGTTGGAAGATCATCATTTTCTACTAATGAAATTTCTCTTTTAAGCACATTCAACTCATTTAATTTTTCATCAGGTAATGTTAACATGAAATTATTATATTTTTTTTGATTTTCATAATATTCAAATATTTTTACAGTTATTTTTGAAAATTTATCTGGTGCAGCAAATTTTGCAACAGTAATTTGACCTTTTTCTTCTTTCCATTTTTTTGGGATTTTAATTGAAAATTTATTTGTTTCATCTATATAATCAACGTATTTTTTTAATTTAGAAGCTTTAATTATTTTTGGTGCTTTTTTCTTAGCATTTGTTTTCATTTTTTTAATCATTGCTTTATATTCAGGTGTATCTTCTGTTGCAACTTTGAGCTTTAAAAAATAATAGAGAATCCCAAATGGGAAAAGTGCAAATAATAGAGCTATAAGAATTCCAATATTTCCTTGGAATGTTTTTTTTTGACCTTGACTATCATATAAACTTCTCAAATAAACCACCATTTAATATTAAATTATATTAGACTAAATTCTAGGATTTTGAATATATATAATTTTCTATTTTTATTAAATTTAAAAAATAAAATTTATGCGACTCCTTTCTCAAAATTGCCTATTGTTGTGCCTCTTTTAAGCATTGTAATATCTTGTTTGACACCATTTATTATGTTCTGGTATGCTTTGATATATGTAGTTGTATCTCTTTCTAAATCAAGGAAGAAGTATCTTATACCGCCAGATATGAATTTTTTAGCTTTATCAAGTGTTGCAATAGGACGTGAGTAAAGCATTTCAGTATTTCCATTTACAAGCCTTAATGGGAATGTATAGTTTTTATCATCTGTTAAGGTATATTCATCATATTCTCCTTTTAGATGCATTACGGGAATTCTTCCATGAGTATAATGGATGAATTCTTTATTCTTAAATCTTAAAATCTGATCTGAACTAAGTTCAACAGAGACCATAGGGATTATTCCTTTTTTTCTTAAGGCCTCAACGGCATAATCATTAAATGTATTAAGAGAATATTTTCCATGTATTTCTCCATTAAATTTTAAATCCATCAATCCCCAATTTCCTATCATTATTCCGTCAGGTTTGATTTTATTTATTATGTGCTGTACGTCATCAATATCTTTATCTGTCATTACAACTGGTGTGTCTAAAAAGAATTTTGAATTAGTGCATAGTTTTTTTGCAGCTAGTGCTTCTTTTTCAAATGCATCATAATATATAGCATATGGTTTTAATTCATTTGCTTCTTTTAGTTGACTAAGACCATATACTTTTACTAAAAGCCTTGAGTCATGATCAAATTTAGCATCAGGAACATACGGTAATGGAATCATTTCTGATTTTTTTTCAGGTGTAAATCTTTTTAATAATGCTTCTTCTAATTTTAGTCTTAATTTAGTTAACATACTTTTTGGCATGAAAAGATTTTCTTCTACATCAAATTTTACAATATTCCATTTTATTCCTTTTGTATATGATTTATCTAAAAATTCTTTCACCATTTTTACATCCAAACTATGTTTATTTGATTTTTGAAGGACAATTTCACTTACACAAGAAAAATCAGGACCAATTATTTTTAGTGGAGAATTAAGTTTTCCAGATAATTTTATATCAAATTTTTTTATTTTTATTTCATATGCTGCCTTTTCTTCATAGTTTTTTGAAGTAAGATAAACTTTTATTTCGTCTCTGAAATATTTTGAAGGAACTTTTACTTCATCTCCTCTATTTCCAATCATTGAATCATTTCCATCAATATACATTTTTTTAAGAGTAAAACCATTCATCTTTTTTCTTCTTGAATCCCAAAAACCTAGGCCATCTCCTAATTTTATTTCATGATTTAATTTTACTCTTCCTTTTTTTATTCTTCCTAAAAATATTCCTCGATTCATTGGCATTTCACTACCAACAATTGAGTCTTCACCTGAATAGAATCCACTTGTGAATTCTCTATTGAATCCCATTTTTAAATCATTAATCTGTTCTCCACTCAATTTTTGAATATGTTCTCTACTATCTATTTGTCTTCTATAAGTCTTAGTTACAATTGAAACATATTCTGGTGATTTCATTCTTCCTTCAATTTTAATAGCGTCAACACCAGTTTTTGCCATATTTTCAATATAATTTGCTAAGTTGAGATCTTTTGCACTTATTAGATATCCATCTCTATTGTAATCTTTCCTACAACTACTTGCACAAATTCCTCTGTTTCCACTTCTTTTTCCAATTAGTGATGAAATAAGACATTGTCCAGAATAAGCAATACAAAGATGTCCATGAACAAAAACTTCAATTTTCTTTTTTGTTTTTTTAATTATTTCAGATATTTCTTTTTGTTTAAGTTCTCTTGCAAGTACAACCATGTCTGGTTCAGGAAATAATTTTATTGATCTATAATTCATCATACTTGATTGAGTTGATGCATGAATTTCTAAACCAGGAAAGAATTTTTTGACATATTTCATCAAAAAGACTTCTTGCATGATTACTGCATCAATTCCCATCAGATAAGCTTTTTCAAGAGTAGAAAACCATGATTTAATCTCGTTATTTCTTACAAGTGTGTTCATTGCAAGATAAATTTTTGCACCATTTAAATGTGCAATATCAATTGCTTCTTTTAATTGTTCCCAAGAAAAATTATTTGCTAATCGTCTAGCATTAAATAGGTCAATTCCTAAATATACTGCATCTGCTCCATTATAAACTGCAGCTTTTAATGATTCTAAATCTCCAGCAGGAGAAACAAGGCTTATTTTTTTCATATATAATATAGGTTTTAGCTCTTTTATAAAAACATTGTTTAAAAATAGTCAAAAATTACTCTTCCCACCACATTGGTGTATTTACTAAACCTTTGATGGCATCAAAACACATTTTAAATTCTGCATCTATTTCTTCATAACTACTTGAAACTTTAGCATAATAAGTAAAACATTCTTTATTTAAATTATTTGCTTGAATTTCCCAATTACTATTTATTTTTTCCCAGATGATTGATTCATATGTTTGAGTATTTTTAAATGTAAGGGTATTTTGAGTAGCACAAATTTGTATTGGTGTTATTAAATCATAGTCTGGCAAAAAAATGGTTGCAAGTAATCTAGAATTATCATCAAAGCGTATTATTTTGCATTCATCACCAATTGGGTCAGTAAATGTATCAAAAACTCTATTATATTCATAAAATAAAGGTGATTGGTCAAATTTCCTCTCATAATAATCTTCAAATAAATTTTCATCAATATTTTCAACTTTGGTTATATAATCTCCATATTTTGCACCTATTTGAATTTGATTGGTTGCTTCTATTCTGTCAGCAATAGTACCATAAACTTCATAAACTGTTGCAATAATTCCTGCTACTACCAATGTTTTTCCAATGCCTCTTCCAATTTTTAAAATTCTAGTTTCAAGTATTGTAGGTTTGGGTATTGGAATACCATGTAGATCAAATATTTCTGCACCTCTGCCTGCTTTTAATAAATCTAATTCAGCATCTAATAATTGAAGTTTAAATGTCTTAGTAGTATCATCAGCATAAGAATAAACAGAAACTTCTGTTGTTTTTCCTGTACTTGCGGCAGCAGGAATTGAATTTACAGATAAATGTCCTAGTCTTATTAATTGATCATCAATTATATCTTCCACAAAAATTAAAAAACCATCTTCATCTATGAATTCAACAGGAATATTTGTATTTTTATGGATAATTATACCATCTGGTAAATTTTTTAAATAAAACTGTTCAACATCATTTAAAAAAACTTTACCTGTTATTGGATCAAAAGAATATTGATTTAAACCTACATCTGATATGACTAATCCATTTTGATGTAGTTTTTTATTTAAATCTAATATGAGTGTTTTTGCGGTAGTGGGTGTTAATAAATTGTTATCAATTGCATTTACAATGTTTGGACCCATGTAAGGATTCTCAAGTGCCCAAACAGTTTGAGCTTCAGGCATTAAAGGTGTTTTAATTTTCCATTCAACTATTTTTACTTTATCAATTATTGAATCTGTTTTACCAAGTATTTCCATTTCACGTTTTAGGGCATAAGCAAAATCATCTAAATAAGTTCTGTCTGTATATATTGTTTCAGCTCTTCTCCACATATTTTTTTCAGGACTATACCAACCTGTTTTTCTTTCTAAGAAACGCTCACTTGAATGAAGCAAATACCATCCATCATCGGTGAAATCAAATATATAATTTAAACCATTTAAATCAGCTTTTATTTGAAGATTCAGCCTATATAAATAAAATTCTTTTCCAGATCTTCCTGCTTCATCAACAAAAGTTGGTAAATATCTTTCATATTGGGGTTGTGGAAGAGGTTCATTCAATTTAAAAGCAGTTTCTAAATCATTTAAAAAAACATCGCCTGTTTCTAAATTAATTGAATATTGATCTAATTGATTATCAACTACAATAGCTATGTTACCTTCATACAATTTTCTATTCAATTCCATAATTTTTAATTCTAATTGTCCAAGGTCTGAAATTAAATTATTTTCTATGGCATATTCAATTTTTATACCCATATTAGGTGTTTCAACAACCCATCTATCTACCTTTTCCCAATATTTAACTTTAATAGAATCTATGTCTCCAATCTCTAATATTTTCATTTCAGATTCTAATAATTCTGCAAAAATATTAGCGGTTTCTTCATCATAAGGTATAACTTCTGTACGTCTGAATTTATCTTCATTAGGATTAAACCATACAGATTTAGAATCTAAATCCCCATGAATCCTATACCAACCATCAATCAAAGATTCTAATCCATCATTTACTACGTCATGTCCAGTAATTTTTTTTACATCAGAGATAGTATATTGTTTTGAAAGATTACAAGAAACTAATAAAATTATTATTAAAATTATCGAATATACTTTTTTCATTTTTAAAATTTCCAATCTCAAAATAACAATAAACAAAGAGAGTATATAAATATTATCAGAAATTAATAGATTTATATTTATAGGATTATTTTTTCTAAAATAATATGTCAGAACCTAATTGTAAATATTTTGGAAAATGTGGTGGATGCTCCGCACAACATGTAGATTATGATTGGCAATTAAAAAATAAGAAAAAACAAGTGTTTCATGCAATTAGATATGATGATATACAAGTATTTTCAGATGTTGATTATGAATATAGAAACAGAATGGATTTGATATTCCATAAGAATGGTTTGGGTTTTAGACAGAAAGGAAGCTGGTGGAAAATCATTGATATTGATGAATGTCTGATTTCTAATAAAAAACTAAATGAATTATTGTCTGAATTAAGAGAACATTTCAAAATAGTTGATTCATTTGATCTTAAAAAACAATATGGGACATATAAATATGCTTTAATCAGGACTCCAAATGAAAATTGCTCTATTTCGTTTGCATTAAATGAAGATTCTCCAAGATTAAAAGATGCAGTAGAGAAAATAAAAGAATTTGCAAAAATTACTACTGCTGATAATGTTGTAGTGACATATATTCCAAAAAAGGTAGATCATAGTACGTCTCCAAATTATTTTAGTGTAAAAGGAGATGAATTATTATATGAACATTTTTTAGAGCATAAATTCTATTATCATGTTCAGGGTTTTTTTCAGAATAATTCAAAGATGGCAGAGTCCATGTTAAAATACACAAAAGACGTTCTTTCAAAATATGATACTAAAGATTATGAACTTCTTGATTTATATGGTGGTGTAGGTACATTTGGAATACTAAATGCTAAAAATTTCAAAGAAGTTACAATAATTGAGAGCCTTGATCAGTCAATTGACTGTGCAAATAAAAATATTGTTGAAAATAAAATAAATAATGCAAAAGCACAAGTACTTGATGTAAAACAGTTAAAAAAATTAAAATTTGGAGAAAAATTATTTGTAATAACTGACCCACCAAGATCAGGAATGCATAAAGATGCAATTACTCAATTAAAAGCATTGAATCCTGAAGTCATTATCTATGTATCTTGTAATGCACAACAGCTTAAAAAAGACATATTAAAATTCTCAAACTATGAAATAAAAAGTGTTGGAATGTTTGATTTATTTCCGCAGACACCACATGTTGAAACAGTTGTTGAGTTAGTTAGGAAGTAAAGAATTTTTTAAATTAAAATAGAAATGTTATTCTTCTAGAAGTCTTTTAACAGAATTTTTGTTTTTTATATTATATAATTTAATAAATTTCTCTTTTCCATTTTTTGTTTTTAGAAGTCTAATGTTGAATTGCTTATGCTTATCAAATTGTGCATTGATGAATTTTGTGTGGGTTTTTTTCCATTTAGTTGGATTGTCTTTTACATAGTTTGCCCATCTTATTACTTGTTCATTCATAATCTTAACCTTTTAATCATATTTTTTACTTCTGTAATTTCATTATCTTTAATTAATTCATTATATACGACTCTTAAATGATTTGCGTCATCAATATCTTTAGGTGATTTTAATAATTCTTCTTTAAATGCAATATTTACATTGATATTTGAAAACCATAAATTAAGACCGGTAAGTTTTAATTTTGTTTTAGTTTTTAATTGATATTCATCCAATTCATCTTTTGAAAATTTTAATTACAGATCAGCAACTAGCATAGTAGTACCACGTATTTTATATTCCATAAGTTACACCCTAAGAACTAAATCAAAATTTAAAATATAAAAATATATCTAAAAGAAAAAAATAAGAAAAATTACTTAGATTTTTTTACAGGTAAAACACCTGCTAAATCTCCAATTACATTTACTAATTCAGTTTTTGCAGGTACTACAATTTTAGCATTGTGTCTTAAAGAAATTTCTGCGGTTTCAAGTTTTTTTAGTATTTGTGCATTTCCTTTGAAATATTTATTAGCTGCTTCATTTACTAATTTAATTGCTTGAGCTTCACCTTCAGCTTTTAGTATATTTCCTTGTCTGACACCTTCTGCCTTTTTAATTTCTGCTCTTCTTTCTCCATCAGCTTTTGTTTCAGTTGCTGTTGCTAAATCAATTGCTGCAATTTTTTCGTTTTCTGCCTTAACTACATTATTCATTGCTGCCTGTACATCATTAGGCGGAGTTATTTCCTGAATTTCTACTCTTAATATATCGATTCCCCAACCTTCTTTCTCATTATTAGGTTTTTCAATCTGATTGGTCATTTCAGTTTCAACATAATGATTTATATGGTCTCTTTTTTCATTTGCATCACTAAGATTCATTTTTCCAATTACAGCTCTAAGAGTTGTTCTTGCTAAAGACACAACACTACTATGAAAATTATTTACATTATATAACGCTTTTTTTCCGTTTCTTACTCTATAATAAACTACAGCATCTACATGTGCATTTAATTTATCCCTAGTAATAACTTCTTGTGGTGGAATATCTACTCTAATTTCAGTCACATTTATTTTACTCATTTTATCAATAACTGGGATAATCCAATGAAAACCCATTTTAGCAGTTTTATTATACTTACCTAATCTTTCAACTACTCCATTTTCTGTTGGTCTGACAATTCTTACACCCCAAAAAAACACTATTACAAATATAATTCCATATCCTATTATTGATACCATATTAAATCACCTATTAAATTTGAACTTCAATATAATTAAAAATGTATTGTATGTAAAATATACACAGAACCTGATTAAAAAATATATTTTTAAATATCCTGAATTTATCTAGATGTCAGTGAGAAGAAATTGAGCAAAATAAAAATACTTGACGAATCATTGATTAACAAGATTGCAGCAGGAGAAGTAATTGAAAGACCTGCATCAGTTGTAAAAGAGTTGGTTGAGAATTCAATAGACGCAGAATCAACAAAAATATTTGTAGATATAGAAGATGGTGGAAAAAACTTAATCAAAGTATCTGATAATGGAACAGGTATGTCAAAAGAAGATGCAGCAATTGCATTTGAGAGACATTCAACTTCTAAAATAAAAGATATTAATGATTTATTCTCAATTAAAAGCCTTGGATTTAGAGGTGAAGCACTTGCAAGTATTGCATCTGTTAGCGAATTAGAAGTAAAAACAAAATCTAAAGATTCTATGGAAGGAACAAAAATAATTATAGAAGGTGGAAATGTAAAAAAATCTGAAACTATAGGTTTTCCACAAGGAACATCAATTACAATTAGGAACATTTTTTTTAATACACCTGCAAGGAAAAAATATTTAAAACCAAACGAGACTGAAAATAGACATATAATTGATGTAATAACAAAATATTCACTATCGCATCCTTATATTCATTTTAGATTAAAAAATAATGGAAAAGAAATTATAAATAGTCCACAGACTGATAGTCAACTAACTAATATTTCATTTTTATATGGGTCAAATACTGCAAAACAACTAATTGAAGTAAATTATGTTGAGCCAAATATTGTAATAAAAGGATATATCTCAAAACCTAAATTAAATAGGGCATCAAAAGGAGAACAATCATTTTTTGTCAATCAAAGATATGTAAAAAAAGCAACAATACTATCTAATGCATTAAATGATGCTTACCATACTTTTATGATGGTAGGAAGATATCCTGTGTCAATATTAAGCGTTCAAATTGCACCTGAAAAAATAGATGTGAATGTTCATCCTACAAAGGCAGAAATAAAATTTGAAGATGAAAAATCTATTTATAATGCAATGTTTAATGCAATAACAAAAACACTTGAAAAATCAGATTTAATACCTGAAGAACTTGAAGAAGTAGTAGATAGAAAAATTCAAGATTTTGGAAATGTTAATTATACAAAAAAAGAATACCAACCTAAATATTTATTTGAGAATTCAGAACAAAAAACGTTAGAAACAAAAGAACCAGAAATAGAGACTAATAAATTACCAGAAATAAGATCATTAGGGATAATAAATAAAACATATATCGTTGCAGAGATGAGAGGAAATCTTACAATAATTGATCAGCATGCAGCAGCTGAGAGAATATTATATGAAAAGTTTTTAGAAGAGACTGAAAAAGAAGAAGTTAAAAAACAAAAATTACTTGATCCACAAATAATTGTGGTACCTCCATCATTAGTTGATTTTTTAGAATCTAATTTAGAGTTTTTTGATTCGTGTGGGTATGAAATTGAAAAATTTGGAAAAATTGAATTTTTGATAAGGACATACCCTGTTCTATTTGGTTCTGTTTTTAATAAAGAATTATTTTTTGAATTATTAGATGATTTACATAAAGATAAAAAAATAAATTCTGCAAAAATTATAAAACATGAAAAAATTGCATCTAAAGCATGTCGTGCTGCAATAAAAGCCGGAGATGAAATCTCAGTCTATCAAGTTGCAGAACTTCTTAATGAACTTGATAAAAAGAATGTCCCATATAATTGTCCACATGGACGACCTATCATAATTAAATTTTCATATTATGAATTAGAGAAAATGTTCAAAAGAATAGTTTAAGACAAATTAATCCCCAATAATAATTGCAATTAAATATTTAAACTCTAAAATAATCATTACATTCATGAAGAAAAGAACAATTGCAATATTATTGATTTATTTATTGATGTTTGTAATGTTATTCTTTTTAGTTTTATATGATTTAAATCATAAGATAATGATTTTTGATATTGGATTAAATTACTATATAATAAATATTATAGTTCTTATAACTACATTCTTTGGAATAATAAAAACAGTGTGGCATATTTATACTTATTAGATGTATAACTGATTGTATATGTTTTTATATAAGTTATTTTTAAAGAATTTAATGCCTGGATTATTAAATATATTAAGATTAGAAGGACTAGAAGAAAGAAAAGAGTTATCAACAATATTTAATAAATTAGTAGATGAGAATGGTAAAATAGTTGTTGAAAAATTAGGGAGTCCTATTTCTAAATTGACAGAAAATCTTTATAGTTCATCTTCTATTGATGCAAAAATGCAACCTACTGAAGTGTTTTATAATGAAGCAATTAAAAGAGGATTATTGGAAACTAAAATAGAAACAAAAAATAATCAATTTGGATATTTATTTGGGTATCATATTATAGACAAAATACATAATAAAGATTATGTTATAATTTTAGAAGCAAGCGTTCCCTATGAAAAACTTTCAAGTTTTCCAAATTCATCATTTACAAATGAAATTCCGTGTCAAGGAATTTATTCATTACCAAAACAAGAAAGTAATGCAATAAAAGAAGAGCATAAATATATGGATCGACTTTTTAATGGTGGAATTATATTAAGAAAAAATAGAAGTCAATTTTCTACAATATCAACTTTGCCTTCAAATCAAAAAGCTCAAAAAAGTATTTATAAGTTCACAAATCATTTTTGGAATAATCCAATAAGATATCTAGAAATATTAAAAAATTAGAAATAAAAAATAAATTAAATCTTTGTTTCTTCATTCAATTTTTTTAATGCATCAATCGCTGCTTGTGCATAATCATCTGAGCCAGTATTAATATATGCGTAACTTATTCCTGAAGAACTATTTATTCTGTGGATTGCAAGATCATTTTCAGTTTCTCGTAAAATATTCATGACTTCTGTTGCACTTCCACCTTGACGTCCAACACCCGGTATTAACATTGGTATTTCTTTTCCAGATTTAACAAACATTTTAGATAATTTTCTTAATTCATCAGGGTATGTTGCACCAACAACTGCACCTAAGCCTGCCTGGTCCCATTTTAATAATAATTCAGCTACTTTCATATAAATAGGTACACCATCAACCATTAAATCTTGAATTTCTTTAGCAGTAGGATTTGAATTTCTTACTTGAACATATGCACCTTTATTTTTGTATTCCATAAATGGCCCTATTGAATCATAACCTAAATAAGGATGAAGTGTAACTGAATCTGCATTCCAGAAGTCAAATATATTTTTTGCATATGCTACAGCAGTTTTCCCTATATCTCCTCTTTTTGCATCAAGAATTACAGGTATTCCATATTGACCTGCTGATTCAATTATACTTTTAAGTGCATCTAAACCTTCAAAACCATATTGCTCAAAAAACGCAATATTTGGTTTAATTGCAGAAGGATGGCATGCCTCACTATCCATTGCTTCAAATATTTCAGAATAAAATCTAATTATTGCTTCACGTGGTTTTTCTTTGAATGGTATTTTATCAAGATCTGGGTCAATCCCCATACATGTAATGTTTCCAAATCTTTTTGCTGATTCTCTAAGTATATGTGTATATGTCATAAAATTGAAAAAAGAAATAGAAGTATAAAATACTTTTGATTATACTTTGATTAATTATGCTCGTTTAAGTAGTTCTTTATAGATTTTTTTAACAAGCGTCTGTGGATCTGCATCAAATATCAATTTTGCTTTTGTTTTCTTTTTGCAATAATTGATAATATCATGGAAATGTTGTGATACTCCACCGATTCCTTCAAGTACACCAATTAATTTATTATCTTCATATGCAATAGTAAATTCATTTAATGTTCCCATTGAACCTCTTAAGAAAATCAATGCATCACTTGTTCTGATATTCACAATATTTCTTAAATTGAATCCAAAACCTGTATAAATAATAGAATCATAACATTCATCAGGCAGTTTGTATATCATCTTATGTTCAGTATGATTTCTTGCAGGAGAAACACCTAGAACAAAACCTGATTCTTCTGTTGCACCCATAGCAGCCATATGTGGCATACCTGTAGTAGCACCATTAATTAACATACAATTATGTCTTGCAATTTCACGCCCAATTTCTTTTCCTTTTTCCTGTATTTTTTTATCTTTTGGTAATTTTGATGAACCCATTACTCCTATTTTGTGTTTCATTGTATCAACCTCTTATCTGTTTTTTGATTTATGGTTTTAAAAAGTTTTTGTTTTGAATCAGATTACTCCATCCTACTTTAGAAACATTTATAATTAATACTTATTTCAATTAATTTTTGATATGAACTTTAAAAAACGAGATATAATTTCTATAGAAGATCTTTCAAAAGACGATATTCTTAAGATTCTTAAAGTGGCTAAAAAGATGGAGAAAAATCCTGTCCAGAATATTTTAAAAGGGAAAATTATGGCAACTCTATTTTTTGAACCTAGTACAAGAACAAGATTAAGTTTTGAATCTTCTATGAAAAGATTAGGCGGAGAGATTTTGGGTTTTGGAAATCCAAAAATCACATCAGTAACAAAAGGAGAAACTTTGTGGGACACTACAAAGATGATTCAAGCATATTGTGATGTCATAGTAATAAGACATTATCTTGAGGGTGCAGCAAGACTTTCAGCTGAAAGCGCAGATGTACCAGTCATAAATGCGGGCGATGGATCTAATCAACATCCAACGCAAACTATGCTTGATTTATTCACAATAGAACAATCACAAGGGAAAATAAAAGATTTACATATTGCTATGTGTGGTGACCTTAAATATGGAAGGACTGTGCATTCATTGACAAAAGCATTATCATTATTTAATCCAACATTGTATTTTGTTTCTCCAGATACGCTAAGAATTCCAGGATATATACGTCATGAATTAAGAACTAAAAAAATAAAGTTCAGTGAACATACAGATATCAATGAAGTTATGAATAAAATAGACATATTGTATGCAACTAGGATCCAAAAAGAAAGATTTCCAGATTTGGCAGATTATGAAAAAGTAAAGAATACTTATATTCTAAAAAAGAATATGTTAGGCGGTGCAAAAGATAATATGAAAATAATGCATCCATTACCAAGAGTAAATGAAATAGACAATGATGTTGATGACACAAAACATGCGTATTATTTCCAGCAAGCTGCAAATGCAGTACCAATAAGACAAGCGATAATTTCATTAGTTCTGGGGGCAGAAAAATGAGAGCCTACAAAGTATATGCAATAGAAGAAGGGACAGTAATTGATCACATTGAATCTGGTAAAGGAACAAAAGTAATAGAGCTTCTCAACCTTAAAGATTCAACAGATATTATTTCGATGGGTATGAATTTTGAAAGCAGTCAAGTAGGAAAAAAAGACATAATTAAAATTGAAAATAGATTCCTTACAAAAGATGAATTAAATACTATTGCAATAATTGCACCAACTGCAACGATTAACATAATAAAAAAGGCAAAAGTAGCAGAAAAATTTAAAGTTGAATTACCAGATGAATTTCAAGGAATAATTAAGTGTAGAAATCCTACTTGTATTACGAGAAATGAACCAGTTAAATCAAAATTCAAAAAGTTTTCTGAAAGTCCGCTAAAAGTCAGATGTAAATATTGTGAGAAAGTTTTTATTCACTTTGAATTACTTTAATTTTTATTTTTTATTCTAATTCTCTTTTTAAAACCTTATGTGCTTTATTTAATTCTTTAAACTTTTCCACATCTCCATTTTCAGTATCAGGATGACAATTTTTTGATAAATCTTTATATTTTTTATTTATTATTTTTAAATCAATAATGTCTTGTTCAAGTCCTAAAAGTTCTCTAGCTTTTTTTCTTTCTTCTTCAACATCATCTTCTTCTTCAAAATCTTTTATAAATTCTTCAACAGTTTTATTACCATCAATTATTGCTTTTATTTCAAGTTCTATTAATTTTGAAACAACGTACAAATTTTCAGCATATTTATTACACCTATTATAACTATAATGTAAACGTGATCCTTCCATATACCAAGTAACGCTAGCAAGAATGTTTTTTATTGCAACTGGTTCAAGATCTAATTCTACATCATCTTCAGTTAGACCAAAATACTTCAGACTAATAATTATATTATTTTTAAATTTTTGAGATCGTCTGTTATAAGAATCTTTAATGCTTTTAGCACTGAATTCATGTCCTTTTATTTTTATCAATGTCATTTTATTTTTAATAATTTAATTATAATGAATAGAACATTCGGATTTTATAGATATATAAAAGATTGATGGATAATTTAGAAATATTTATGCTAAAAAAAGCAAAAAATCTTTTATTTTAGTTAAGAGTATGAATGTTTTCTTTCGCTTTTTTGGCATCTCGAAAATTTTTAGGATTTTCAAGATTTTGTTTTTTCAAATTCATCAATTGCTTCTTTTGGTATTCCTATGTCAATTATTTCAACTTTGTCTTGATATCTTTTCAATCCAAGTTTAATATCGTGGAAAGTATAAATTATATCAAAACGAGTGATTTTATCTAATATATATCCTGTTTCTGGATCGATTCCAGTAGGAATATCAACTGCAACAACAGTTGCAGAACTACTATTAATATAATCAATTATAGATGAATAAGGTTCTCTAATATTACCTTTAACTCCTGTTCCGAGTATGGCATCAACAATTATTTGATAGTTATTAATTATTTTATCATAATAATCCATTTGAAGAAATATATTTTCATTTTTTTCTTTTAACATCCAATAATTAAATTGTGATTCTTTTTTTAGTTTTTCAACATTTCCTAAAAATAAAATTTTACAATCACATCCACTTTTGATTAGATATTTTGCAAGAACAAAACCATCTCCACCATTATTTCCAGAACCACATAAAATTAATACTTTATTTCTATGTAAGTCATATTTCTCATTCATTTTTAGAAAAAGACCTCTACCTGCATTTTCCATTAATTTTATCTTAGAAACACCATGTTTTACAGATAGGTTTTCAAGTTTAATCATGTCGGATACTGATATCATAATAAAAAAGAATTAATAATCCTTATTAAATTTTAAGAATATTTATATTCATCCCAACTCATTATTTTCAAATCATCAATTTTATATCTTGCAATTGAAGCAATGAATAATTTTGCTAATTTAATATTGGTAATTAATGGAACATTATAATCAACTGCTGCACGTCTGATTAGATAATCATTTGTAAGTTCTTCTTCTGTATAATTCTTAGGAACATTTATTACAAAATCAATTACTTTATCTTTAATCATTTTTACAGCATTATTATCTCCATTTTCTAATGGCCAGTCAACTTCAGTACTATCAATTCCATTTTCTTTTAAGAATTCATGGGTTCCATGAGTAGAAAATAAATTATATTTCAAATTAACAAGATATCTTGCACTTTTCAAAAATTCTGCCTTGTAATTAATTGGACCTGTTGACAATAATATATTTTTCTTTGGATAATCATATCCAACAGAAATCATAGATTTTAACAATGCTTCATATATGTCTTCACCAATACACGCAACTTCACCAGTAGAGGCCATTTCTACTCCTGTTATTGGATCAGCACCTAGTAATCTTGAAAATGAAAATTGTGGCGCTTTAATCCCTACATAATCTATTTCAAAAATATTTTTATTTGGAGGGATGACTTTTTCACCAACCATTACTTTTGTTGCAATATCAATAAAATTTAACTTTAAAATTTTGGAAACAAATGGAAAACTACGTGAAGCTCTAAGGTTTAATTCAATTACTTTTATTTCATTGTTCTTTGCTAAAAATTGCATATTAAATGGACCTGTGATATTAAGTTCTTTTGCAAGACCTCTACCTATTTTTTTAATTCTCCTCATAGTTTCATAATATGTTCGTTGAGGGGGAAAAATCATAGTAGCATCTCCTGAATGAACTCCTGCATTTTCAATATGTTCAGATATTGCATAACATATTACTTCACCTTTAGCTGCTACTGCATCCATTTCAATTTCCTTTGCACCTTCATAAAATTTGGATATAACTACTGGGTATTTTTTTGATATCTCAACTGCTTTTTTAAGATATTTACTAAGTTCTTTTTCGTTTGTTATTACACTCATTGCTGAACCACTTAAAACGTAAGATGGTCTTACAAGTACAGGATAATTAACTTTTTTAGCGAATTTTTTAGCTTCGTCATATGTAGTCATAGATGCCCATTCAGGTTGATCAATACTTAATTTATCAAGTAAGGCAGAAAATTTATTTCTATCTTCTGCATTATCAATTGATTTTGGAGATGTCCCCAATATTTTTACACCATAATCATGTAATGGCATAGCTAAATTATTTGGAATCTGACCTCCTGTAGAAATAATAACTCCTTCAGGATTTTCTAATTCATAAATATCAAGTACAGTTTCAAATGAAATTTCATCAAAATATAATTTATCACAAGTATCATAATCAGTACTTACTGTTTCAGGATTGAAATTAATCATGATTGTTTTATAACCCAATTTTTTAAGAGTCATAACTGAATTTACACAACACCAATCAAATTCAACAGAACTACCTATCCTATATGCTCCACCACCTAATACTATTACTGATTTATCGTTGTCAAACCCAACATCGTGTTCATCACCATGGTAAGTCATATAAAGATAATTTGTTGCTGCTGGGAATTCACCTGCTAAAGTATCAATCTGTTTTATTGAAGGCACAATATTATGTTTTTTCCTTAGTTTTCTTATATCTAGTTCTTCTTTTTTTCTTATAATTGAAATTTGTTTATCTGAAAAACCATTCTTTTTTGCAACAAGCAATAGTTTTCTATCTTCGCTTTTCTTTAATTCTTTTGCAATTTTTACAATATTTTCTAATTTATATAAAAACCATTTGTCAATTTGTGTTAATTCATGTATTTCATCTACAGTTTTTCCTTTTAACATTCCTTGTGCTATTCCTAAGATTCTTTTGTCAGTTGGATTTATCAAAGAATCGTCTATATCATTAATTTTAGTTGTATTACAAACTAATCCATTAAGTCCTTGGCCAATCATTCTTAATCCTTTCTGAATAACTTCTTCAAAACTTCGACCAATAGCCATAATTTCTCCGACACTTTTCATACCTGAGCCAATTACTTTACCAACTCTTGTAAATTTTTGTAAATCCCATCTTGGAATTTTTACAACAATGTAATCAAGTGCAGGTTCAAAACAAGCACTAGTAACATGAGTAATAGAATTTTTAACTTCTGTTAATGAATAACCTAATGCTAATTTTGCAGCAACGAATGCTAAAGGATAACCAGTTGCTTTTGATGCAAGTGCAGAACTACGTGAAAGTCTCGCATTTACTTCAATTACTCTATATTCTTCAGAATCAGGTGCAAGCGCATATTGAATATTACATTCACCAATAATACCTAAATGTCTTATTACTTTTGTAGCAACTGATCTTAATTTATGATATTCTGAATTTGTAAGTGTCTGAGATGGAGCAACAACTATACTATCTCCAGTGTGAATTCCCATTGGATCAAAATTTTCCATATTACATACCGTAATACAATTATCTTGTGAATCTCTTACTACTTCATATTCGACTTCTTTCCATCCTTTAAGGTATTCTTCTACTAAAATTTGAGGTGCATAAGCAAATGCTTTTTCACCTAAATCTATAAGTTCTTTTTTGTTTTCTGCAACACCTGAACCTCGCCCACCAAGTGTATAAGCAGCTCTTATCATTATTGGATATCCAATTTTATCTGCTGCTTTTATTGCTGAATCAATATTTTCAACTGCAAAACTTTTTGGAGTAGACACATCGATACTTTTTAAAATATTTGAAAATAATTCACGGTCTTCGGTATTAATTATGGTTCGAACAGGAGTTCCTAAAACTTTCACATTATATTTTTCTAAAACTTTGTTTTCAAATAATTCAACACCACAATTAAGTGCAGTCTGACCACCAAAACTTAAGAATAGGCCATCTGGTTTTTCTTTTTTAATTACTTTTTCTACAAAATAAGGAGTTACTGGAAGGAAATATACTTTATCAGCTAAATGTTCAGATGTCTGAATAGTTGCAATATTTGGGTTTACCAAAACAGTCTTAATTCCTTCTTCTTTAAGAGCTTTTATTGCTTGTGAACCAGAATAATCAAATTCTCCAGCTTCACCTATTTTTAATGCTCCACTTCCTAAAATTAGTATCTTTTTTGGTTTATTAACCATGTAAACCCTCTTTTTCTTCTTTTTTAATTTCATTCCATCTTTGAATTGCTAAATCTGAATCTGTTATTTTCTCATTTCCATAAACCCATGGTTTTCGTCTTATCATTTTATTATTAGCTGAATCAATCACATCTGAAAATTTAAAATCATTTTCTTCTTGTGCAATTATAATCAATGAAATGACATCCATCAAAACATCGCCTAATTCTTCTTTTAGGTTAGTTGTGTCTTTATTTTTTATTGCTTCTTTGACTTCTAATATCTCTTCATTTAATTCATCAGTATAAACATCAATGTTTTGTATACTTGACCAAGGGCAATTCGATCTATTTTTAACAAGATTACTATAAAGTGTCTGAAATTTATTTTTTAAGTTATAAGTTTCATAGAATCTTTCAAAAATTAATTTATCATCTGGACAATAATTATTTTCACTAATGAATTTTTTAACTTCTTTTAATGGAACCCACAAATATGATTCTAATTCGTCTTCTTGAATTGTAATTATACCATCATAAATACAATAATATATATTAGAGATTGCTTTTGTCTGTTCATCGTTAAATTTGAATTTAAAAAGATAATTTAAATCCACATTTTTGATTCCTAATTCTTCTTCAAGTTCTCTTTTAGCTGCCTTCTCATAAGACTCTCCAGCTGAAACACATCCACCTGCGCCAGATGCGTAAAAACCAGGATAAACTTCTTTGTCTTCTAATCTTTTTTGAATCAGAAATTCATTTTTAGAATTAAGGACTATTATGATAGCACCTCTGTGCCAATGATTATTTTTTCTCATTTCACTATGAGGGATTTTTCCAATTACTTCATTTTTTTCATTAATTAAGTCTACATATTCCATTTTAAAGCATATTTACGAATTTATCAAATAAGTATTCTGTATCTTTTGGGCCTGGCCAATTTTCAGGATGAAATTGAATAGTAAAAAAAGGCTTAGTCTTATGTTTAATTCCTTCATTTGTTCCATCATTTGCATTTACAAACCATTCTTTCCAATCTTTTGATAATGATTTAGTATCAACTGCATATCCGTGATTCTGACTTGTAATATAACATCTTTTAGTTTCAGTATCTATACATGGCTGATTTTGGCTTCTATGACCATATTTCATTTTATAAGTGTCACCACCTGCTGCTAGAGCAAGAAGTTGATTTCCAAAACAAATTCCAAATGTAGGTTTTTCTTTTTTTAAGGATTTTTTAATATTAGCAACAGTAGACACACACATTTTTGGGTCTCCAGGGCCATTTGAAATCATTAAACCATCAAATTCAAGATGATTGAAATCATAATTCCAAGGTACTCTAATTACAGTGACTCCTCGTCCTACTAATGACCTAATGATATTATATTTAGCACCACAATCAATTAAAACAACTTTTTTCTCTCCATCACCATAAGTAATTGGTTCTTTACATGATACTAATTCTGCTAAAATATCTTTATTTGGGTCTACTATATCAATATCTTCTTCACCATCAAAGACAATCTTTCCAAGCATGACTCCTTTTTCTCTAAGTTTTTTTGTTAGTTTTCTAGTGTCAATTCCTGAAATTGCAGGTATATTATTTTCAATAAGCCACTCTGAAAGTGATTTTTTAGCATCCCAGTGACTATATTTAGAAACATATTGTGAAACAATAAGGCCAGTTATGTGGATTTTATCAGATTCGAATTTAGTTGCCAAATCATCTAAAATTATTTTTTCTGGAACACCATAATTTCCAATCATTGGGTAAGTTAGTGTTAGAATTTGTCCTTTGTATGATGGATCTGTAAAACTTTCAGGATAACCTACCATACCTGTATTAAAGACAACTTCACCTGTAACATTAACTTTAGAACCAAATGACTCACCCTCAAAAACTGTTCCATCTTCAAGGATTAATTTTGCACTCATCAAAATGTAGATAAACTTTTACATACTATTTAAAGTTATTGATTATCTACTAGTTTTTAGGATTATTTTTGTTTGAAATTAGACAAAAAAAGTATTGATTTGCATAAGCATCATTTATTTATTACTATTTTAAATTTCTTTAATCACTAATTTAATTTCATAGTCAAATTCCTATAGAATTCGACACAATGCTCACATTCACAAGACTTTATGCTTGTGATATAAAACCAAAAATAATAATTCAAAAAATAGAAATAAAAATCATCTTAAAAAATATTCAAAATTTGTTTGCACCAATAGTAATCAATGGAACATACATTTCTTCTGAACTTGTTCCTCCATGAAGGCTTTTTTTAAAGCTAGGTTCTAAATTTGGAAGTTTTTGCATGAGTGCATAGTTTTCTTTCATTATTAACATATAATCTCCAACTCGATCATATAGTTTTTTATGTGGTTTATATAAGCCAAAATAATTATTTTTAATCAATTCATCTGATTTTTTTAAAACACAACAATGTTTTAGTTTTGTTTTAACATAGGCTTCGAATTGTTTTGTTTTACTAGGCCTAACATAAGCATAAGCATATCTTGCTCCTCCACTTAAAGGCAATGTTAAACATTCCATCAATTTAGGATGTTTAGCTGTATTTATGTAATTTTTTTCAGGAATATTAATATGACCATGATCAGAAGCAATAATAATAAGTGAATTAGTTCCTTTAATTCTTTTTATAAAATTTTGTAAATTATGGTCTATTTCATAAATATGATTTAATGATTGTATACTATTAGTTCCTGTAGCATGATGTATTGAATCAAGTGCATGCCAATATGAATGGATAAATTTCTTTCCTGGTTTTTTTAACACTTTTGATATTTTTCTAAACATACCGTTGATGGTATTAAAACCTTCTTTATGAGCTTTTTTCATATAAATTGAATTAAAGTCTGAATGAAGTATAAAATTTGGATATACTGTGTAAGATTTTCTATTTATTTTTTCATAAATTGATTTTTGATCGAA
>JABHHN010000074.1 GCA_018671515.1 archaeon
AATTCTCTATAGCAGGAAAGAATTTCCAATAACCAATCGTATCTCCTGCAACTCCATAAGTTACATTGTTAGCTGTGAATGAAAATTTCTCTATTCTAAGCAGAACTTCATCTGGCCCAATATCATTGTCGATTTGTTTTGAGATGACTCTAGCTTTATTGAGATCTTTTTTATGAGTTTGTAATTGCTTCATCTGATTAAATGTAGGAAAAAAAATAGAAAGAATAAGTAGTTTTATTAAGGATGACTAATCGAGAAATCTGACTTATTCCACTGTGACCGATTGAGGATGAAGGGGGGTGTGTTTTTTCATAGATATCATTTGATCTCATTTTTTAAAGTTAATTTGATATTGAATTCTTTTATTATGAATCAACTCATCATATTCATCGAATTTTATTGGATGTGTAAATTTTTCAGTTTCAGTATTAACAAATACTAAAGAAAAATTATCAAAAACTCTTAATAAACATTCTTCATTCATAGTAAACCCAAAGAAAAAACCATTTGGGAAATTTTCTAATGATTTTTTTGTATTCTTTACCTCTATAAATTCAAAATCTTTGTGAGATCTTATATCTTCAAATGTTTTTACTTTCAGTAATAGACCATCAAAAGTTCGAATAAATCTTTTTCTATTTATACCCATCAAATTAAGAATATGAATTTTTTGTTCTTTTGTAGGAACTAAAAAATTTTGGAAATTATTTTTTAAAATTTCAATTCCTTTTTTTTCAGTTTTATTATTTGAGATGGTTCTATTTTCCATAATTTTTATACCCCCTCTCTCTCTTACTCAACGGTGACGAAGTTCGTTTAGGTGTAAGGGATACATATATCCCATTCCTTGTTTTTGATTATGTAACTATCTATCATACTAAAGTAAAATTTACTAAAATGAATTTTAAGAAGATAAAGAATTTTAGGATTGAGTTGAAAGAAAGATAGATTTAATAAAAAACTGATCAATTGGGACTATAAAGGATTTCGGTTGGGGTTTAAATAAAAAGGGTTTCAAAATGAAACCCTTTTTTTAAATCAATTAAAGTTTTAATCTTCTAGTCCCACCAGTTACTACTTGTTTTAGTTGTACGTGTTCCACCCAACCCATCTGATGTAGTTCTATAGGATGTTCCGTCACTACCTGTTGTACGTGTTCCACCCAACCCATCTGATGTAGTTCTATAGGATGTTCCGTCACTACCTGTTGTACGTGATCCACCCAACCCATCTGATGTAGTTCTATAGGATGTTCCGTCACTACCTGTTGTACGTGATCCACCCAACCCATCTGATGTAGTTCTCCAGGATGTTCCGTCACTACCTGTTGTACGTGTTCCACCCAACCCATCTGATGTAGTTCTATAGGATGTTCCGTCACTACCTGTTGTACGTGATCCACCCAACCCATCTGATGTAGTTCTGTAGGTTTGACTAAATGTGAATCCTAAAAGTAAAGTGAAGATAAATAGTATTTTAAAGTTTTTCATATTCTATTCCTTGTGATTAATTATTTGTCTAATTAATTATACATAAATCTAATAAAAAAGTTTCATAATCCCTAAGTATATATATATTAAGACTTAGAAATTAAAAATTTTACTCGACGGTCAGAGACAAGATATTGTAGGGTGAAACCCTACCTATTCTTTGAGTTACATTGTTCATATTGTTTTAATCCTGATACATATGAATTTAAGGAAGAATTAATCAATTGGGACTATAAAGGATTTCGGTTGGGGTTTGAGAGTTAAATTTATTTTTAATCTTCAAGATCTTGATCTTAAACAGATTATTCTTTATAAAACAAATGTTCACTATAGTATGATTGATTTACATATTTACTACTTCCCATATATCTCCAGGGTACACTTAATGTTCCTCTGTTAGTATCTAACCAAAATTTTGGTTTCCTAGAACTATTTAATAAACGAATACCTTGAATGATAATTTCATCATTAAATTCATTTGTCGTCGTTGTTGTAAATATTTCAAGGGAACCTTCATCATTAGTTACGGTAGAACCCATTAATACTTCACGGAGTGTGTATGTATTACCATCAATTATTAATGTAGCATTGTTGTATGTATCTTTATATCTCCAAGTACCAGAAAAATCTTTTATTGGTGTAAATTCTATTACATCACCATTTTTATAGATTCCCACTTCTTCAAGAATTCCGTTTTCGGAATAGAGTTTGTATGGTCCATCTAGATAATCATCCTTAGAATCTGTATCTAGTTTCAGTTCTCCATTGTCATAGAATTCTCTATAAAGTCCACTATACTCTCCATCTTTATATATTCCTTCTTGAATGATTTGTCCATTTTGGGTGTAGGATTTGTAAGATCCATTCCATAAACCATCTTTGCTGATTGCATCTTCAAAAAGTTCTCCGTTATCATAGTAGGATTTGTATGGTCCATCCCATCCACTGTTTTTGAGGGTTCCTTCTTTTGAAAGTTGTCCGTTCTCATGATAGGATTTATGAGTTCCATTCCATAAGTCATCTTTTATGGTTCCTTCTTCTTTGAGTTGTCCGTTTTTGTAGTATTCTTTGTACGGTCCATCAGGTCTAGGTTCAGGTTCAGAACACCCAATCAAGATAAAAAGGAATAGAAACAGTATGTATTTAATTCTCACCCTATAATTTAAAGAAAAATTAATGAATTGAGAATATAAAGGATTTCGGTTGGGTTTTGAAGAATTTACTTTTTGAACAATAATAACCAAGATGAAATATAGGAAATAATTATAAGAATTAAAGTTGGACCCATTCCGAAAGTAAAACTTAAATCTAACCTAAAAACAAATAACATCAGGGTTAAACCACAAAGAAAAACAATTAATTTACTATTTTCATTTTTTCTAAAAATTGAAACGATAAAAGGTAGATAACAAATCAAAGATCTAATTCCATACATGAGGACTATTTTACTCATTCCTACCATCTCAATATATTGAGAAGGACTAACTCCAATTTGAACATTTGGTAATCCGTATGAAATATAACCGAAAAATCCAAAAACTAGAGGGAGTATTAAAAGAATTAAAGTTAAGTAATAATTAAAATCTTCTTTCTTCTCTATTTTTTTCTGTTTCTCAACCTCCTTTATTTGTTCTTTAGTGAAAGTTGTAATTTTTTGTCCTCCAAATATTTCACCTAAATTTTGAAAAATGATTTCTGGATATTTCCTTTTTAAAATTTGAAAATTTATCCAAACGAACAATCCTGATACTACACAACCCATCATCCCGGACGCTATTAACATTTCTTCATCCATAAACCAAAAAACCCAAGTCAATAATAGAATTATAATAAATAAAAATAATCCATACATTGTTAATGTTACTTCTTGTTTTGAAGGGTATTTATTACTCATAATAATAACTTATAAAGAAAAAGGTTAAAGTAGTAGTTATTCTACTGTCACACTCTACTTTGTGTAGGGTGAAACCCTTCCTATTTTTTGAGTTACATTGTTCATATTGTTTTGATCCCAATACGTATGAATTTAATGAAGAATTAATCAATTGGGACTATAAAGGATTTCGGTTGGGGTTTGAGAACTAATATTCAATAATCATTGGGACATGATCACTCAAATCCATCCAATCATCAAATTTTCCGACTTCAACACTTTGGAGAGTATTGATTAGTGATTGTGACAAGAAACAAAAATCAATATGAAATGGTCTTTCCTCTTGATGATAATGATAATAGGTAGGACGACTTTCCTTTCCTTGTTCTTCATCAAAAAAATGATGGTAAGAACTATAAATACTCTTACCCGATAAATGATCTAAAACATCTTGATGATCTTGATCTATTCCTGTTCTTTTCCATATAAGATTACTATTAAAATCTCCACATATAACAACATTGTTATGATTTAGAAATGAATCATAATGATTTAATGATAATTGAAATTGACGAATATAGTTTTGATGGTTTTTCTTTTTCTCTCCCACTTTCTGTGTCCATACACCCATAACATGATAAGATTCTTCTTCTTTAGATATTACTAAAGGAAGGATATATTTATAATCATCTGAATAATCTTTGTACAACTCTATTTTAAATCCATTAAAAGTAAATACTCCAAGACCTTTAGATTGATTATCTCCTATCCAATGAGAATCTGACTGATCAGACAGATTAAAATTTTCACATTCAGGTATAATAAGAATATCAGGTTTTAATGGAAGAATCTTTTTAGAATCTTCACGAAATTTCATTTTACAGTTCCAGGTAACTATCTTCATCGGTTGAGGTTTGAGTAATTAAAAATGTAAAGGATCATGTCCACTAATTAATCTGATATAGTTTTTAGGTTTTAGAAAATTATCTTCAATTTTTTTCTCAATGTATTCTAATTTATCAAATCTTAATTTTAAAGGATTACACTCTATTACTCTAACATCACATTTCTTTTCAATAAACCATATTCTATCTTCTTCTTCAGTTAAGTCTTTTTTAAAATGTTTTAAAACATAATTACCTAAATCTATGTCTCTTCTTGAATATTTTTTTGTCTTGTCTTTTTTTTGAAAAACCCTCCCAATCCTTGTATTAAGAATAGAACCAAATGAATCCTTAACTTCTCCACTAAAGTGAGTTTCCAACCTTTCAAATAAACCACCTTGACCTTCACCTATACCCCATTTTAAATATTTTTCTGGGAAGGGAATTGTTGGACAACTAAACAAGTAAAATCCTGGACCAGTTGGACATTGATCTTTCCAACTATCAAAATTTCCTTGAAATATTTTTTTACTATTTGATAAACGATACCAAGTATTGTACCATACTTTATAAGGAATATTTTCACTCACCCTACAATTTACAAAAGGTTATGTTCTATCTATTGATTTTTTTGAATTTGACGACGAGAAAAGTGTTATTCGACTGTCACAGATTTTGCAAGATTTCTTGGTTGATCGACATCACAGCCCCTAGCTACAGCAATAAAAAATGAAAATAATTGCAATACAATTGTAGCCAATATAACAAATACATATTGATTAGTTCTTGGAAGTAAGATTAAATCATCAGATAAATCTCTTAAAATTTTATCTTTAGAATCTGTAATAATAATAATTTTTCCTTTTCGAGATTTAATCTCTTCAATATTAGATATAATCTTTTCATAAGTCTTGTCTTTAGGAACTATAAATACATTTGGCATATTTTTATCTACCAAAGCAATTGGTCCATGCTTCATTTCTGCTGCGGGATATCCTTCTGCATGGATATAAGAAATTTCTTTTAATTTTAAAGCACCTTCAAGTGCAACTGGAAAATTTAATCCTCGTCCTAAATAAAGAAAATCTGAAGCATTCTGATATTTTTCTGCTATCTTTTTGATTGACTTCTCTTTTCTAAAAAGAGCTTTGATATCTTTTTGAACGGCACCACTTGCCCTCATTAAATATTTTTTCATTTCAGATTTACTTATTTCTTTTCTGCTATCTGCTAATTTTAGTGCAAGAAGATATAGTACAGCAATTTGTGAAGTAAATGCTTTTGTAGAAGCAACACCAATCTCATGACCACACCTTGTATGGATTCCACAATTCGTTTCTCTAGAAACAGAACTACCCGGGACATTACATATACCGATGGTGATTGCACCAAAATCATTTGCTTTGGAAATGGCAGCTAGAGTATCAGCAGTTTCTCCTGATTGAGAAATAGCAACTACTACCGTTTTATTATCCATAATGCTATGATTATATCGGAACTCGGATGCATATTCTACATGAACAGGAATTTGTGCAAATCTTTCAATGAAATTCTTACCAATAAGTCCTGCATGCCACGAAGTTCCACAAGCGGTAATATATATTTTTTCAGCTTTGTATATTTCTTCCCAATATTCTAACAATCCATGCAATAATACGCTGCTTTCAGTTGATCTGCCTTTCAAGGTATTCTTTATAGTCAGCGTTTGTTCATGGATTTCTTTATGCATGAAATACTTAAATTTACCCTTATCAAAATCAATTTGATTCAATTAGGATTGATCGTTATCTCGATATGCGCCCTCTTGGCAGCGACACTTATCTTACAATAAAAGTAACCGATGTGAACAAGATTTATCCAATCCGTGAACAATTTATTAAATCATATAAAA
>JABHHN010000075.1 GCA_018671515.1 archaeon
CAAAAGGTGATCTTGAAAATAGACTTAATCGTTTTGATACAATACTTAATGATGATTTAGGCTTAATCTGGCCTATTAGAATGGGTTTTAAAGAAGGTGAAGATTTTTTTGACCAATATGATAAAAAAGGTAAATGGATTTCTTGGATTCTAAATAAAAGAGTAAATAAATATGCTAGTACGATGGAAAAAGATAAAGTTGCAGAAAAAGGAATTAAAAGAGGTATGGTTAATCTCTATTTAGCATCTCGTGATATTGCAGAAATGTATAATGTTCCAACTGCTAACATAAAATAATCATATTTTTATATTCTTGATTCTCCCTACATTTCATGATAGAAGTTTATGAATACAGTAAAGGTAAAATCATTGAAACAGATTTTGAAAATTTATCAAATAATAAAACCTGGATTAGAATTATCGACCCAGATGAAGATAAACTAAATTTAATTAAAGAAAAAACTGGAATCCCTATTGAAGAATTAGAAGAAACTATTGAAGAAGACGAAAGACCAAAAGTTGAAACAGGAAGATATATTGAAATAATCTATAGAGCTCCAATTGTTGAAAAAGGAGATATAAAAACAACTCCTTTTTACATATACATTTTAGCAAACAAAATAGTCACAATTGAAAGAGACAAAGTAACAGCTGTAGCAAAACTTGCAACATGCTTAAAAAATCAAAAAGAAAAAGAAATTTTTAAAGAAGATTTACCTTATATTGCATATCATCTATTAGATAAAATTAATGATGATTTCGTATCAAAAATTGATATAATTTCAAGACAAATTGATGTATATGAAGATTCATCTAATAAAATTCTTTCAAACAAAGATATGGAAAAACTATACGATCAAAGTGTAGCATTAACAATTTTCAATCAAGGGTTAATTGCAAATGTTGAAGTATTAAATGTACTTAGAAAATCTAAAAACAAAAAATTTGACAATGAAAATAGAGAATTATTCAATGAATTGTATTATGATGCACTACAGCTTTTAGATAATGAAAAAATTCAGAGAGAAAATGTTTCAAATCTTTTTAATCTACAATCAATACTTGCCTCTTCAAGATTAAATATTTCAATGAAAAAATTGACATATCTTGCAATAATATTCTCAGTTCCGACAATCATTTCAGGAATATATGGTATGAATGTAAAATTGCCTTTTGGTAATCACCCATATGGTTTTCACATAATCATCCTTATAATGATAATAATGATATTTGTTACCACAAAACTTTTGAATAAAATAAAATAACTATATTCTTATGATTAGTACTTATTTATTTGATCTTGATGATACAATAATAGATGCATCTATTTACACTAAAATGTATCAACCTATAATAAATAAATTAGCAGAACAAATATCTGCAATTGAACTTCAAAAAATAATTAATGAAATCAAAAAAGAAACAAAAAAAAGCAGAGTTGATACATATGAACTTTGTGAAAAATTAAATTGTACAGAATTTTATTATGACTTGCTTGAACAATATATTGAAGAATATGGAAAATTAAAATTTGATATTGTCTCTGTCTTTAAAAAAATAAAAAATAATGGTAAAAAAATAGGAATTGTTTCAAATTCCAAAGAAAAAACAATAAATTTATTTCTGAAATATTTTAATCTAAACCAATATGTTGAACTTATAATTTCTGGAAATAAATCAGATCCAGATTTCTGGCAGACTATGATTATTAAATATAAATTTGATAAACAAACAACCCTTCTTATTGATAATGATGATGATGTTATTGAACTTGCAAAAGCATCCGGTCTAAAAGCATTAAAAATCAAACATGATTCAATTCAGAACTTTAACTTATAATTAATTTCAACTATTTATTTTGAAATTCATCAAAAAAATAATCCATTGATTCTTTGAATCCTAAAATTAATGAAAGTTTTAATGCTTCATCCCGTGTTACCCATTTAAAATCAGTATGTTCATTTTTATCAATTTTTATTTCGGGCATAATATTTAATTTAACCATATAAATATCAAATTCAAAATTTTGGTATATCTTCACATAAAATTTTTGAACATGTTTCAATTCATTTTTATCAAATTTTAATCCTGTTTCTTCATACAATTCTCTAACCATTCCTTCGTCTATTTCTTCATCTGAATTAATTCCACCAGCAGGAAGACCCCAAGTACCAGATTGACTTTGAGATTCAGCTCTCTTCAAGATTAAAAATTTATTTTCAACCATAATAAAACATCCTGCTGCTATCCTATCAGCAACAAAGCTATCTGGTTTTTCTATAAATAACATCTTAGTTTGAATAATTTTCATTTTGTTATAAGTTTATTGAAAAATATTCTTTTTTAGTAATAAAATTTATATACAATCCAATCTAAAAAAAATCTATATGAAACATATTAGGACACAAGAATACCATAGATTAGTAAATCAATCATATAATTTATTAAAAAAGAATTTAGTTATAATGATTCCAAATGTTTTCATGCTTTTCATAACATTGCTCCTATCATTAATATTTCTTAATGTTACTGGATTAATTCAGATTTTTCTAAATAATCCCAATTTACTATTATCTCCTGCAGGCCTACTTGCAACACTTATGGAAGTTTTATCAAAAAAATGGATTTATTTCATATTATATTTTTTAATTGAAATTGATCTTGAAATATTTTTTGTTGGAATGAAATATGGTATGATTAGAGATATCATATTAAAAGGTAAAACCACATTACATAGTGGATTTAAATATGGATTTTCACATTATCTTAAAATAATGAGTGTAACAATCATATATTATTTAATGATGTTTTTACCTGTAATTATACTTCTAGGTATTGGATTTAATTTACTAATAAGATCTGAAATTTTTGGCACAATTATAATGGGTGTACTATTTTTAGTATCTTTAGTATATCTATTTCATATAACATTTAGATTATTATTTGTTTTTCCAGTCATGACTTTTGAACATACAACTCCTCTTGGAACTTTCAAAAAAGATATACATTATGTTAAGACACACATTGGACATACATTTATTGCTTGGATAATTTTCATTGTTCTTGGAATTTTACTTGTAGTTATAAAAAGTCCAACTAAACTTTTACCTGAAATTAATCTATATCTTGGAATAGTTTTAGTAATATTTCTTATATGTGTAGAATTTATGGTCAGTACTTGGGAACATATATTCATGTTCAAGGCATATTTGAGTGGGAAAAAAAAGATTAAGAAAAAAAGTAAATAACTATTTTTAATTGATTTTAAATCTCATCTAAATTATTTTATTTTTTCATCTTTATTCTTTAATTCCAGAATGAGCTTCGCTCATAATTGTCCACGTGTTTCCTAATATGTTAAATTGCAGAGCATAGCTCTGCTTTATCAAACACATAATAATTAAAAAAAGAAGAAAAATAGATAATTTACTATTTAATAATGCCTCTTCTAGTAGAAATTATCTACTTCCAAAACTAATATTTTAAATATCCTTACTAAATACTTATTTTACTATGGATGTTGATGAAAAATTAATAAAACATGTAGCAGAAGTTGCAAGACTTGAATTAACTAATGAGGAAATTAAAGAATTTCTTCCACAATTAAAAGAAGTCATAGATTCATTTTCTCAAATACAAGAATTAAATACCAAAAATGTAAAACCTAGTTATCATGCAGTAGAATTAAAAAATGCAACTAGAGATGACATACCCAAAAAATCACTTACAAATGAAGAATCTCTAAAAAATACAAAACACAAGAAAGATGGTTATTTCAAAGGACCAAGAGTGATTTAAATGGAAAAAATTAAAAAATTAATTGGGAAAAATGTTTATCTAGGACCAGTACCTAAAAAAAATATCTCTAAACTTGTCAAATGGATGAATGATTTAGACGTAGCTATGTATACTTGTCAAGCTACTAGAAAACATACGATTGAAACTTCAAAAAAATTCCAAGAAGAATGTCTTAATGATATGTCAATTCATTATTATGGTATATTTACTAATGATGGAAATTTGATTGGTGGATTAGATCTCAGAGAAATTGATAGTATAAATAGAACTGCTTCATTAGGAATTATAATTGGAGAAAAAGAGTACTGGGATAAAGGATATGGAACAGAAAGTACTAAATTATTACTTGACTACGGATTCAATATTCTAAATTTAAATAACATTATGCTAGAAGTTTTTGATTTTAATCCAAGAGCAATAAGAGTTTATGAAAAATGCGGATTCAAAATTATTGGAAAAAGAAGAAAATCAAAATTTTTCAATGGTAAATATTATGATGAAATATTTATGGATATTTTAGCAAAAGAATTTAATAATTTAAAATTAAAAAAATGACAACAAAAAAGAAAAATGAATTTATCAGTAAAGAAAAACTAGCTGTATTTACTGTTTTTGTAACTGGATTATTGATTTTATTAAGACATTGGGGAATGATATGAACTCAATTGAATA
>JABHHN010000076.1 GCA_018671515.1 archaeon
AATGCCTACTTTGTCGACATTATCAAACAATTCAATTTATTAAAAAATTAAATTGAATGTGTAGATAATGCCTACTTTGTCGACATTATCAAACAATTCAATTTATTAAAAAATTAAATTGAATGTGTAGATAATGTCTACTTTGTCGACATTATCAAACAATTCAATTTATTAAAAAATTAAATTGAATGTGTAGATAATGCCTACTTTGTCGACATTATCAAACAATTCAATTTATTAAAAAATTAAATTGAATGTGTAGAATTTATTTAATGAAATTGTATTTTCTTTGCCAACCAAGACCTTGAAATTCACTTTCAAATTTATCAGTATCAAAACACATGAATTTACCATATTGTTTTATGTTAATCTTAGGGTCAAATTGTTTTAAGGCATAATATGCACATATTTCAAATTCAGGAGTAGTTTTTTGAAACATATCTGGATAATTATAATATAATTCGATAAGATTGAAATCTTTAACAAGTTTGAACGTAAGTGAATTATTTTTATTTTCTTGATCTATGTAATTTATACTAAGTTTAGTGCTAAAATTTATATCACTAAAGTCTTTCGCTTCAATTTTGGCGTGGTTTATTGGAACACCATTCACAACTGTGAGGTTGGGTATTCTTGAAGCTGATTCACTAAATAATTCAAATAGTGATTTAGAATTTATGAAAATTCTAAGTTTTATCTGCATACCATCTTCTTTATGGCTTACAAGCAGATTTGGATACTTTTTATTCCAATCTCCTAGAAGTTTTTTAAAGTGGATAAAATCATGGATGAATTCCCGTCGGGCTTCATTATATTCTTTATCTATGCCTTTTGAGATATTTATTAATAAAATTAAATCTTTATGAAAACTTTGAAGATCTTCATCAGCTATATTATATGTGGGTGATTTCATTATTGAAAGGAAAAATAAAATTATTTATATTTTTAGTTGTGTTTAGCTATATTATATAGTAGTTAAAATAATAATGGTTATTTAGTGTAAATTAAAATTGATAATATGAAAACTATGCATTTATAAATGAGAAAATAATGTTTTAAAAACATTGTGGAAATATAATGATAAATAAAGAAATGTTAAATTATTCATCAAACAGTTACAACACCTTCAAATGCAAAATAATTGGGGTTTTAAGCTTTGAAAGTGAAAAATAGATACACTACATTTATTTCTTTTAGTTAAATTTATAAATGAACGTTCACCTTTACAACTCTAAAATAAGTGGTTTATAGAGATAACAGAGTCAAAAAAGAAACGACGCAGACGACAGCCATAATATATATAAAAACACAATCCGTAATAAATACGGAGGTTGAATAACATGAATGTGAAAAAAGCTATAAAAAAAATAGCAGCAGTGGGTGCAGCAACTACATTAGTAGGAGCTACTCTTTTAAGTGCAATGGCACAAGCGCCATACGACTTGAATCAATACCCAGCACCATACATAGCTGACGGAGTCTTTGACCCTGCATCAGCAGTAATTGTAGTTGGTGAAAAAGCTGAAACTTCAGACGTGCTTGGTGCAATAGAACTTGCAGCATCACTACAGGCTGACTCAGTATCTGAGATACCTGTCGACACTGGTGCACCAGTTGCTCCAACAGTAGATGAAGGATATAAAATGTCAAAAAGTGGAAACGATTTGAACTACAACGAAGTTTTAAATGCAATTGATTCTAAATTGACAGCAAATGACATGCCTGATTTATTGGCAGATGGTGCATATGCTGAAAGTGAAGGAGAAAACGATAATGATGAAGATTATGATCAGGAAATTGTTTTCCCATTAGGAACAGGAACATTAGTTTATGAACAAGATGATGAAACAGATAAAACTGGAACATACTTGAAGTTTGTAGAAGATACACCTGCATATCAATATACATTTGAATTTGATAGCGATGTAACATATGATAACACAACAGCAGCTTTAGCTAAAGCAGATTTTGAAGGTTCAGTAATAGATGTTCAAGGAAATCTTTATACCATAACAGGTGCTAAGATGACTGATAATCACCTTACTAAACTTGAGCTTATTGTTGGAGATGTAGTCAGATGGGTATCACAGGATGCACCAGTAAATGTTGGAGAATCAACAGTTACAGTTGTTAGTGTAAATACAGATGGTGACCAGTGTGGTATTGAAGTAGACGGAGAAACTAAATGGTTAAGTACAGGAGAGACAAAAACTATTGGTTCATTAGAAGTAGGTCTATTAGATGCTATCGCAGTACACTCAGAACTTGCAGACCAGGATACATGTGAATTATCACTTGGATCACAAGAATTAGATCTTGAAGATGGTGAAAAAGTAAAAATCAATGGTGTTGAAGTAGATGGTTCAAATGTATTTTTGGAATCATCCACACGTGATAGAGCAGCAACATATGGAGCATGGAATGGTTTCGGTATTAACTGGACACCAGAAGATGACGATTTGTACTTATCAGCAGGAGATGAATGGGTTGACCCAGTTCTAGGTAACTTCAAATTAATTTTCGAAGGAATCACACAGAAAACTGAAGAAATCAAAATAACCTCAGGAGCAACAAGTGGAAAGTTAGTATTCAATAACATCGATGGAGATGAAATTGAAATTCCTTTTAGGGAAAACTCAACTGAAGACGGTGTTGGATGGGGAGACGATGATGACGACTTTGATAAAATCAACACATCTGCAGGAAGAGCACACAGATCAATGGCATATGCAAATGGTGATTTCTGTGATGCTGATGAATTCGGTGGATCTGATGAAACTGAATGTGAAGGTCTATTAGTATTAGTTGTTTCAGGATCAGATGAAGCAAGATTACTAGAGCTTGATGATATAGATGACACAGATTTTGAAGTAACATTCAGAGACTTATCAACCGGTCAGTCAACAACAGACACATACGTGGATAATGTTGCAGGAACTGTTGATGTAGGATTTGCAGATATTGCTATGACAATTGGTAGTACAGCTAATAGAGTAACTTTTACTACAATTAATAGTGGTAATATGCAGACTGAATATGGTGCTTGGATAGTGTTAACTGATACTGCAGGTGCAGCAATAAACATTTCAGTAACTGAAGATGAAGGATCTGTAGCTAATGATGGAAGTAGATTCAGTGCAGTAGTTCAAAGTGGTGGAACAGATGGTGACGAAGTAGCAATACAAGATCCTGAGTTCACAGACGCGAACGCAGTTCTTGCTGAAGAAGAAGATGATGCAGATGATCAACTTGCAGCTACAACTTTTGGTTCAACAGTAAGATACGACCAAGAAAACGAAGATGAGTTTGTAATTCAGTACCCTGAAGCTCAAGCTTATGCAAATGTTTTCGTTGCACCTCTAAACGCTAAAATTGTTGGTGGAAGTGCAGGTGGAGCTAACGCTGAGAGAGTAAACAGAATCCCAGTTGGAATGTCAGTACTTGACGTTGATGCAGAATCAATGGATAAGCACATGATTTCAGTAGGTGGACCTTGTGTTAACGTAATCTCAGACGAAGTAACAGGCGATAAAGAAAGCTGTGTTGAAGGATTCTCAGAAGGTAAAGCAAAAATTGCTAACTACGCAAGAGGAGACAAAAACGTATTAATGGTAGCAGGATTTGGTGCTCCAGATACATTAGCAGCTGCTTACGTCTTAGCAGACCACGCAAATTACCCACAGTTAGAAGGAACAGAAGTTGAACTTGCAGTAGCAAGCTTAACAGACGTAACCTTTGTGAGTATGAGCTAAAAAAGTTAAATAACTTTTTTTATTTTTTTTTTATTTTTTAAACCTTTTTTCTAAGAACAAATTTTAAAAACTAATTATCTTAAATTTTCTAAATTATAATCTTGAACTTTTTTTGAATCATTATTATTAATCCTATAGCATAAAGCTACGCTTTCTGCAAGGGGTACGTACTAACACCACATGTTCAATTATAGAATCGAAGATTCTATTATGATCTAAATAATGATAAAAAAGTAAAATGATAAAAAACAGAATGAATTAAATTCTTTATTTATAGATATTTCTTCTATGGCCAATTTCAATAACAATAATTAATAATTTACCTGATTGTATGTCTAGGATTATTCTATAATTTCCGACTCTTAGCCTAAAATATGGTGAGGAAACCAATTTTTTAATAAAAGAATGAGGTCTAATTCTACATCTTTCTAAGGAAGATATAATTCTTATTTTATCCTTTTCATTTAATTTTTTTAAATATTTTTTAGATTCTGCAGTAAAAAATATATCAAACATCTTTAAAAGCCAAGCTCCAATTTAACATCATCAAGAGAATAAATTCTGCCTGCTTTTATATCTGCTTCTGCAATTTTAATTCTTTTTTTGGTTTCATTAGATAATTCCATAGAGTCTTCTAATGCGTCCCAAATAACTTCTTCATAAGATTCTTTATCATAGAGTTTTCTTTCTTTTAATTTTAAGAGTAATTCTTGACTTATGGAGATTGTTGTTGCCATAATAACTATATAAGTCACCATATATATAAATATTTCTTTTTTGAAGGAAATTAAATAAATTAGGCTTAAACAGTATTCCTATTAAATCACTAATAATTAATATTCTATAATATAAAAATACATTTCTTTAAGAAAATATATATACAAATCATCTTTTCTTCTTCTCTATGGTAAAACTTAGTTTTAAAAGTCTGCAATTTAGTGAAAAAGAAGACAAAATAAGAGTTATTTTTCTTAAGTATAATTACTTCTATATTAATAGAAAAAGCCTTGAAAATATGGGTAAAATCAAAGTAGAGAGAAATTCTATTGAGTTCATTACAAACAAAAAGAAAGAAAATATAGAAAATAAATTCAATTTCATATTAAGCGAGGGTTTTTCAAAGTTAAAAAACACTTTAAATGGAAAACCAGTCTTATATATTCATCAAAATTCAGGGATTCCTTTAATTGGGAGTGGTGAATTCGGTATTGTTGATCGTGGTACAAACATGATTGAAGTAAAACCTATGACTTATTGCAATGTAAATTGTGTATTCTGTTCAGTTGATCATGATAAAAGAAAAAGAGATATTGTAATAGAGAAAGATTATTTGATTCAAGAGCTAAGAAAAATAATTGATGTTAAAGATAAAAGAGTAAACATTCACATAGGTGGACAAGGTGATCCTTCATTATATGGTGATTTAGTAGGATTAATTAAGGATATGAAGAAAATAGATCAAATAAATACTATTTCTATGGTTACAAATGCAGTTATTTTAACAAAAAGTGAGGTTCAAAGATTAATTGATGTAGGACTTAGTCATTTTCATATATCATTATGTGCAATTGATCAAGATTTAGCAGATAGAATTGCACAGACAAAATATCCAGTAAAAAAAGTCATGGAATTATGTGAAATGATTGCTGCGTCAGATAAATCGAAGCTGATTCTTGCACCAGTCATGGTTCCTGGATTAAATGAAGAAGAAATAGAAAAAATAATTCAATACGGTAAAAAAATTGGTGCATTAATTGGAGTTCAGAATTTCTTAGAATACCAATTTGGTAAAAAACCAGTAAAAAATTCTATTCCAATGAAAGTTTTTATGGAAAGGATTGATAGATTAGAAGAAAAATATGATATTGATTTAAAAGGATTGGACGGTGACCTTAAGATTGAAGAAGATGTAGAGATTCCAAGAATTTTTAAGAAAGGGGACGTAATTGAAGTTGAAACAGTTTGGGATGGTCGTCTTAAAAATACGAAAATTGCAATTGCAAAAGATAAAATTGTAAATGTGATAAGTTGTCATAAAGATGGAAGGTTTAAAGTAAAACTAATTAGGACAAAACATAATATTTATACTGCAGCACCTGTTTAGATGATAAAAATGAAAGACCTATTAAAATACTATAAAGACATAAACAAACTAAAAGAAAGTGAGCGTCAGGGTTGGGTTGATAGAAAAATTGAACCTCCAAGAGACACAATAGCATCACATAGTTGGGGTGCATCTCTAATTGGTTGGTTAATGGCAAAAAAAGAAGGACAAGATGAAGAGAAAATCATTAAATTACTTCTAATGCATGATTTGATTATGGCTCACATAGATGATTTTGTACCTGATGATGAAAATTACACTTCTAAAAGAGATATTGAAAATGGTCTCTCTGAAAAATTACTTGGTAATATTCCTAAAGAAATTAGAGAAGAATTCATGAAATTATTTTTAGAATACCAAAAAGAAGAAACAAAAGAATCTAAATTAGCAAGAGAATGTGATAAGCTTGACACTTTATTTCAAACTGTTATTTACTCAGAAAAAAAAGAAAGAAATATCTTAAAAGAATTTCTTCCGTTTTATAAGAAGAAATTCACTTCAAAGACAGGGAAGAAATTATTTGCTGAATTAGAAGAGTATTCTGAGAATTTTGCGTAATTAGATTTATAAAAAAATATTGATGATCTTCAAAATAAAATAATTTATATATAAGATATTTTGAAAAATTTCATTATAGTTTGATAAATGATTAAAATGGGAAATCTAAATTCTACATACTTAACAGATACATATACTAAAATAGCCAAAAATTTATTGGTTACATCAGGGTTTTCTACAAGTGATGAAAATTTAGATACTATTGTTGAAACTATAGTGTCTCATAATGGAAGAATAATGGCTCAAACAATAGGTCATGATGAAGGAATTAGTAAATATAATGCTTTATCTAAATTTGAAAAGTATGAAATTGATATGAATGTATATAGGGATTGGAGTTCACAGTTAGAAAAACAATTAAGGTCTAATTTTAAGGTATATGATGAAAAATTAGATATAATAGTTAAAACTGGAAATGATATTTGTAGTTTAGCTTTTTTATATGGTGTATTACTTAGTTATGCAGATTTGAGCAAAAATGCAGATATTAAAAGATGTAGTGATGTATTTTTAGACGATATTAGTAAATCATATATATTATACGAAAAAGCAAATAATCGACTAAAAGAAATATTCTCTAAAAAATAATATGTGTATTTATTCTCTATAATTGTTCAGTTAATTTTATAAACAAACTAGATTTCTTCCACGACTATGAAATATCCAAAAGAGAAAAGGACCTATTGTCCAAGCTGTAGAAAACATACAGATCATAAATGTATGCAAGTAAAAGCATCAAAACCAAGCTCATTATCATATGGATCAAAATTCAGAGCTCGTGCAAGAGGAAAAGCAAGAGGTATGGGTAATTTAGGTAGGTATTCAAAACCAGCTATAAGTAAATGGAAAATGACTGGGAAAAAGAATACAAAAAAGACCAATTTGAAGTTCCAATGCAAAGAGTGTAAAAAATCTCATTGCCAATCACACGGGATAAGATTGAAAAAACTTGAATTAGTCTAAAAAGCTTTATAAATATTATATAATTCTTGATTTTTAATTATTAGGAATATAATTAGTGTTATCAAAAAATATTTATTATTATCAAAAACGGAGGATTTAAAATGAGTGATGGACCAGTCTCAAAATTTATAAAAGTAAGATGTGCAAAGTGCAAAAATGAGCAAATAATCTTTGGAAAAGCATCTAGAGTAGTAGAATGTTTAGTTTGTAATACAACATTAGCAGTCCCAACAGGTGGGAAAATTAATGTTAAATCAAGAATTCTAGAGGTACTTGATTAAATATGGATGGTAGAAAAAATCTTCCTGAAGAGGGAGAACTTCTAATCTGTACAATTACCAATATCCAATATCATTCTGTTTTTGCAAAAATTGAAGCTTATGGATCTACAGGTATGATTCACATTTCAGAAATAGCAGCAGGTAGGATTAGAAATATTAATGATTATGTAAAAGTAGGTAAAGTTGTCGTCTGTAAAGTATTAAGGATTCATCCAGAAAGAGGACACATAGATCTTTCATTAAGAAGAGTTACAGAATCACAGAGAAGAGAAAAAATAAATGACCTTAAAAGAGAAGGTCAGGCAAAAAGTATAATTGATTTTGTTGCAAAGGATCTAAAAGTAGATTCAATTAAATTAAATGAAGAAGTTTCAGTCAAATTACTTGAAAAAGCAAGGACTGTATTCTTGGCTTTTGAAGATGTAGTAGAAAAAAAGATCCCACTATCAGAATATGGAATTACTGGAAAAGTACAAGAAAAATTAGAAGAAATAATTAAACAAAGAATAAAACCAAAAGAAGTTCTTATTAAAGGAGATTTAGAATTAAGATCATATGATCCAGACGGATTATCTATTGTAAAAGCAGCACTTAAATTAGGTATCAAAGAAAAAGGTACAGATATAAGGTATTTAGGTGGTGGAAAATATAAACTTGAAGTCAATGCTAAAGAGTATAAGACTGCTGAGGCTACACTTAAAAAATCTGTAGATTCAATTGTTTCATATATGAAAGACAATGGTGGTCAGGCAAAATTTACTAGAGATGGTAAATCCAAACAATGAAGCACATCTATAAATGTCAATCATGTCATAATTATTCTATGTTAGAAAAATGTTCTTGTGGTTCAGTTTGTGTTGTACCTAAACCTCCAAAGTATTCTCCTGAAGACAAATACGCAAAGTATAGAAGAGAAACTAAAAGACCTGATTTGGAAAAACAAGGTTTATTGTAATTCTTATTATTAATATTTAATTTTAAATCTTATTGAATGAGTATATCTGAGCTACGCTCTTCCATATAGCAAGTTTCTAAAGAAACTTGCATCTGAAAAAGAAAAAAGATTTTATCTTTTTTCTTAGTAATAATGGATTATTATTAGAAATTAAATTTCATATTAATCTAAAATAATTCTTTTTTAAAACAAAAACCTTTAAATCCAATGGAGTTTTTAAAATGAATAAAATGATGATTAAAAGAAATATGTCTGAAAAAGAAATGAAAGAAGCAGTAGAAGTAGAATCTGTCGCTATGAACTATGAAGGGAATGTTCATGGGATTATGATGGAATTAGATCCAATCTCATTTTTAGATCAGCATGAAAACAGAGTCAAGAAGAATATGGAAAACTTGATGAAATTTATGAGAAAGTAGAAGTAATAATTTTTTTCTTTTTAACCTATATAATTCATATCTGAGTATTTAGTAAATTTCTTTAGTTCAGGTTTTTCTTTTAGAGCTTCAAAACTTTTGTTACCTTTCATCATAGAATCAATTTCTTTGATTTCTTTATCAATTTTTGTTAACTTAACTTTTAAATTATGTTTTTTATTTAGTACACTTAATATCTTTCTTGCTGGTTTTAGTCCAAAATAAAGAGGATGCCCTAAAGTTTCTCCTAAGATTGAAATGGCACTTATTTTTCTTTTTTTAGCCATAGCAGTGAGAATGCCTGTCACACCCATGATAGGACCTACAACACCATATACCTTATTATTTAATTTTGTTCCTTTTTTATATTCCATAATTTCTTTTTTTATATTTCCTGTTATGTATATTTTTGGGTCTTTTGGGATTTCTCTAAGACCAATTCCACCAAGTGTGATGATCTGTTCTGATTTCATATCTTTTAAGATATCAAGTATAATTTCACAAAATTCAAAAGATGAGATTTCATTAATTGGTTGATAATTTCCTGTTAATATCATCAAATCATTATTTTTGATTTTTTTTGAATATATATCGATTGATGGAAGTTCAATTAAGTTTTTTTCATTTACAATGACACTATTTGGCATGTTATAAGTATTAAATGTGATAATTTTTTTTGCTTTTAATTCATCCACTAGAAAGTCTGCTACAATCTTTCCAACATTTCCAATTCCAGGAAGACCAGATATAAAAATTGGATTCTTTAATGTAACTGAATTTTTAGTTTTAGTATAATCCCATCCCATGAAATAGAATTAACTAAAGATGTTTTATATAATTATCTAAATTAAAGTCACGAGCCTTTTGGAGAAATAAAGATTATTATATCATGCAAAATACTTAAGAATATTGACATCAAGAAAGTTCCCCAGAAAATATCAATCGAAGTATGAGTTAAATTACCCATGAAATTTGGATTTGCAAGCAGATAGAGTAAGAATGTAAGGATGTTTCTTGCTAAGCTACATAATATATATCCTAATACAAAATTATGTGGGAAATAAATACTTGCAAGATAGCCAAAATATGCAGATAAGCTTGTTGTCATAATTTGGACCAACGTTTTTTGATTTATACCTGCTAATGACCATATATATCCACCAATTCCAAGACCGAAAAATAATCCAATTTGCCATCCATAGTGGTATCCTAAAAAAATTGTGAATGGTGAGTCCATATTAAGATTCATACCTCTTAGATATTTACTAGTTTTTGCACCAAAAAGTGTAAGTGGATAGAATATTAAAATCAAAATGAATGCTTGGATATATTTTGGAAAAATAAAATACAATAGAATTAATAGTAAAAAAATCATAATGTTTCTTGGTGTAAGATATTTTTTTATATCAAATGGATTTTCACCTTTTCTTACGCCAAATAGACCTGTAGAACTTTTTCTTCTTTTTGATAGGATCTTAACCATATTATTAATTAATACCTCTTAGCTATATATAGAATAAATGGATTTAGTGTTTCCATAAAATGTCAAATGGTATTATACTTTTAAATTTTTCTTAAGTTAAAATTTTTATAAAAAATAGAAAAGTATTTATACGTGAAAAATGATAAATTAGTATAGTATTTAGTAAACTAATTATTTATATCAATAAAAAATGAAACTGCCTAATTTTGGAAAAGAAAAAAATGATCCTGCTGACTTGCAGATGAAGGCCATCCGTAATAAAAAAATATCTGAATTATCAGCTGGAGAAAAACTAATAAAATATGGGTTTAAAGCAGGAAAAAATAAAAAAGGAGAGTGGAAACCTGATCAGGAAACAGCTGAAATAGTACAGCACAGAGAAGTTCCAACTGATTTTCCTAATTCTCATAAAAGAATGCATCTGGCATTAGAATTTCCAGCACTAAATGTTGAAAGTATATATTATTGGTTTGTAAAATTCTATAAAGAGATGCAAGGATGTGAAAAATTAATAAAAGTTACAGATAATCTCTCAACAAGTGTTGCCTCATCTATGTTTGGAAATATTCAATCAAGAATTTCAGCTCAACAGAATCAGGCATCACAATATCTAAAAGGAATAAGTGAGATGGTAAAAGGATTATTTCAAATTGTTAGAGAAATAAGAGTAATTGATGATAGGTTAACATATTATAAAGATTCAGAACAGGAAAATCATGAATTGGCAAGAAGTTCTGAAATAGTTCTTAAAGGATTTTGGATTGATCAAGTAGAAGGAGGATCAAAAAATCCAACATCAGTTTATGGTATGGCACAACAAGTTGGGTTTACAATACTACCTGATCTTTTTTTTAGTTTCAAACCTACTAAGAAAAATAAGATTGAAGAGGAAGTAAATAAATTAAAATTCAATAGGAAAATTAAAGAAATACTTATGAGAAAATTAAGACAATATTATGAATGGAAGGAAAGGACAGGTGGAGAATTAAAACAAAGAAGAATGTTTGAAATAAAATATCTTAGACAGCATCATGATACAATTCGATTATATATTTCATGGATAAAACCTTATCTGAGGAATATAAAAAGACTTCAATTACATGAAAAAACAATGGACACCGCTTCAATCATACATTCTTTTGAG
Source organism: archaeon (assembly GCA_018671515.1). Lineage (GTDB taxonomy): Archaea > Nanobdellota > Nanobdellia > Woesearchaeales > GW2011-AR15 > JABHHN01. The sequence goes on from JABHHN010000076.1 coordinate 11,657, forward strand.
ACTAACATGGTTGAAATTGAAACCTTATATGCTAGAGGCGGATTTGGAAAAGTTTCTTTAAATGCAGATAAAAAATCAGAACTTTATGGTGTTATATTGTGGCATGTAAATTATAGGGTAAAACCTGAACTAGCATTTCATAGTTATGAATATCAGAATAAAGGACCAATTCATGTAGGTCGTGCAGATATTGTTGTAAGGGCGTATTCTTGGTCAGAAAAACAGATTCAGGATTATGTTGATTATAGAAAAGCTGAGGAGATTGAACTTTTAGGTGCAATTGATGAATCTATAC
>JABHHN010000077.1 GCA_018671515.1 archaeon
GAAACTTGGTTTTCAGATTTGAATTTTCGTATTGCTGAAATAATATCTGTTGCAATATTACCTGCATTTTCAGCTTCTTCATCAACATATACTTCATTATATTTTGGCCAAAAAGATGTATGGATACTTTTTGCACCTTCTTTTTCTTTAAAATATAGACTATATATCTCTTCAGTAATATAAGGCATTATTGGAGCTACAATCTTTAATACATTAAGGATTGTATCATATAAAGCAAATTGAGAAGATGCTTTTGCACCATCATGATAATTCTCAGAATTATACAATCTGTCTTTTACTAATTCAAGATATTGATCACAGAATACTTGCCAGAAGAATGTTTCAACACATAGTTTTGCTTTTGAATATTCATAATTATCAAAATGTTCTGTACATTCTTTAATGACTTTTTGTAATCTTGATAAAAGCCATTTATCAATAACTTCCAAATTTTCAGGTCTGCCTTTGAAATCTTCCATATGCATAAGTGCAAAACGTGTTGCATTCCACATTTTTGTTGTCATTTTTTTCCCAGTAACTAAATCTTTTTCTTGGAATGGCATATCATCTCCGAGTTTTGAACCTGCAGCCCAAAATCTTAGTGCATCTGCACTATATTTTTCAATCATGTCTTGAGGTGCAACAACATTTCCTTTTGATTTTGACATCTTTCTTCCATGTGGATCAAGTGCCCATCCAGATACAGTTACAATCTTCCAAGGGTTTATTCCTTTCATCAATTGTGATTTAGCCATTGTGTAGAATAACCAGAAATTAATTATATCATGAGCTTGTGGTCTTAAGTCCATTGGAAATAATTTATCTCTTAATTTTTCTGGCATTAATTCAACAGCTAATTTAGGTGTACTTGCAGATGTAAACCATGTATCAAATACATCAGTTTCAGGGAATAATTCTAAATCATCAGGAACTCCTTTTGGTCGATCTTTTGTAGGATCAATTGGAAGTTGTGATTCATCAGCATAATATATTTTACCTGATTTATCATACCATACAGGAATTGGAATTCCATAATGTCTTTGACGTGAGATTGACCAGTCCCAATTAAGACCTTTAATCCAATTATCAAGTCTGTTTCTCATATGTTTTGGATGCCATTCAAGTTCAGCTCCAGATTTTAAGAATTCTTCTTTTCTGTTCAGATATTTAATATACCATTGTTCTGAAACAATATATTCAACTTCAACACCGCTTCGCTCACCTACATTTACAACATGTTCAATATTTTCTTTTTTAATAAGTGAACCATTTTCATCTAAATCAATTAAAATTTGTTTTCTTGCTTCAGGTGCTCTCATACCTTCATATTTACCATTATTTTGATTTAGAGTACCGTTTATATTCATAATATCTATTGGTTTTTTATTTGGTCGTCTTGTCATCCACTCAACACATTCAATTCCACCATATGTACAGAAATAAACAATACCTGTACCATAATCTGCGTCAACTGACATGTCATGATCAATTTCTATAGATTGATTTGAAATTGGGATTGTAACTTTTTTTCCAATCAAATCTTTTCCTTTAACTTCACCAATTAATTCATATTCAAAATCTTTAAATTTTTCTTCGTATGTATTTTTTCCAGTAATCCAGAATTCATCTCCAACTTTTAATGTGACATAATTACCTTTATCTTCAATACTAAAACCAACACATCCAAATAGTAGTTCAGGTCTAGTTGTAGCAAAAACTAAATATGTATCATCTGAATCTTCTAGTTTTACTTTGATGTAATTAAGAGTTGATTTTTGTTTCTTGTCTTCAAGTTCAGCTTGTGCAATTGCAGATTGGAAAACAGTATCCCACATAACTGGACCTTTTTTTCTGTAAGCTAGTCCTTTTTTAGCAAAATCTAAAAATGATTTCTGTGAAATTTTTCTTGAATGATCATCAATTGTCGAATAATTGACATTAAAATCACAGCTCATTCCAATATTTTTCCAGTCTTGGATAAATTTTGGTCTTTCTTCTTCTAAATATTCAAGACATATTCTTATTGCTTCATCTCTTGGAATTTTTCTTAGATTGACTTTTTTATTTTTTTGGACAAGTTTTTCTGTTGCAAGTCCATTATCATCTGTTCCAAATGGATAGAAAACATTTAATCCTTTCATCCTCATATATCTAGCAATGAAATCTTGTTGTGAAAATGAGAAAGCATGACCAATATGCATATTTCCAGATATAGTTGGTGGAGGTGTATCTATTGAATAGATTTCTTTTTCATCATTATTTACATCGAATGCATAAATATTTTCTTTTTCCCAAAATTCTTGCCATTTTTTCTGGCTTTCTTTAGGTTCATATCTTGAAGGAAGTTCCATTTTTTATCACCAATATCATATATTTTTACATAATTATAATTCTTCTAGGAAATCTATAACTTTTTATAAAATTTTAGAAGAAAAACAATGAAATTTAGCTTACCACTATCACAATTAAAGTTTGATATAAGCTATACATAGAAAAATGGGAAGAGTAGAGAATATTTAAATATTGTCAAAGAGAAGGAGTTATTTTAAATTTTGGTTTAGTTTTGACTTATTTTTTAATTTTATTTTAAGCTAACGCTTTTCCTATAGCAAAGCGCTAAAGCGCCTTGCACAATTGCAAGCCAGAGGCTTGCTAGGAGTATTAAATTAATGATTCAATTAAATTATGTTCTTTATTATAAATTTTAGATCATTAATTCAAAAGCTTCATAAATTACTATTAATTGCAACACTTTATGGAATTTTGTCCAAAATGTAAATCAATATTGTCTCCTAAAAAAGGAAAAGTAGTATGTAGTTGTGGATATTCTAAGAAATCAGAAGTTTCACTAAATGAAGAATTTGATCAGAAAGACTTAATCATACTTGATGAAGATAATGAGCATATAGGTGATTCAACTATTCCACTTACTTGTTGGAATTGTGGAAATGTAGGTGTATATTTTTGGATGCATCAGATGGCAAGAGCAGATGAAGCTCCAACAAGATTCTACAAATGTAAAAAGTGTAAAAAAGTTTGGAGATCATCTAAATAATATTTCTCTCTCTCTCCGATAATAATTTAAATCATCATAAAAACTAATTTGTTTATGTTTGAATTTAATCCTGATGGAAGTATAAAAGTGCCAGAAGCTGTCTCAAAGAAGAATGAGGATGAGGCACGAAAGATGAAATATCAAAGATGTATTAAAATAGAAAGAGATTTAGTGAGTACATATTCTCCAAAAAAATGTATGTTGCATATAACTCTTTCAGATGCATTTAATGACAATCGATTTATAGAGAATATATACAAACAATTTCTTCAAAGAGCAGAAGTTCCAACTAAACTTATTAAAATAAACGATAAAGAATTCAATATAGAAGTAGGGACTGATTTTAGAAGATGTTCAGACTGTACATCTTTAAGAAACGAATATAGAGAGTTTTTAGATGGGAATTTTATAGATAAAAAAGGAAGTTGCACATTTGCAGGAAGAAAAGCTAATTTTGAATTTGAAGATTATTTTGATTAATTTTTTTTATTTTAGAATTAAATTAATTCTTTTTTTTTAAGAATAATCTATCACAAAATTTTTCTGTTTTCTGTTTTATTGGTTCAAATAAGAAAGTAAGTAATATAATGGAAACTTTTGAAGAATATGAAATACTTAAGATGTCGCTAAATAATTCATCAAGAACTATTTTAAATAATTCAAATATTAATAATACAATTGTTGCAATCAGTGTATATTTTGCACTTTTGTGAATTATTACACGTATTTTTAGAAGCCTATATTTTAAGATGGTATAAGTTATTCCTATTATGAATAAAAATATAGCATATTGAAGTAATAATACGTCAATAAAAACTATTATTTCAGCTAGTCTTAACATATCTATTGCAGCAGCGAGTGATAATATTGAAAAAAAGAATAGCATGTATATTGTTCTAGTCCTTTCACTTGCTGAGGCTTTATTAAAATATGTTACTAAATAATATGTACATAAAATATAAGTAAATATAAGTTGAAGCATAAAGGCAAAATAGCCTTGACCTAATTCTTCATGAAATGGTTTTATACTAACAGATGAAATAATTTTATTTCCTATTGCCATTAATGTCAAAACTATTGATGCAAAATATGATATTTCAATTAAGTAGTTTTTTTTTTGTTCTGTATAAATGAGAGTAAAATTCATGAATAATGAAACAGAAAATACTGCACCAATTATTGAAATTTTATCAAGGAAAAAGGCAGTAGAAGGGTTTGTTGATATTGCTGCAAAAAAATAAGCTAGTGAATAGATGGATAGGCTAAAA
>JABHHN010000078.1 GCA_018671515.1 archaeon
AAGAATTTTTGGAATATATTAAATCTGCTTCATCATACCAACCACAGCAATTGACAGAATCAATGAAAAAAGGAGCAGTAGTTTCAACTATGGGTATATCTGGGTCAAAAAATAAACAGATAGATGAAAAAGAATATTTAATGGGTATGAAACGTCTTAATAAATTAAATTATCAGAAAGCAAATGATATTATAGATGAACATTGGGGAAATGTTACAAAAGGATTAAATATGATGAAAGTTGCAAATAAATTATCATATGAAATGACAGAAGCAAGAAATGCAAAACAGACATTTATAGTCTATCGTAATTAAATAATTTAATCCAATTTTCAAAAACCTTAATTTTCTCAACACCATGTTTTGAAATATCTTTTTTAATTTCATCAATAGATTTTTCCCTTTCTGGATGCAGTTTTGAAAAAAATAAATCAGCAAAAGAAATTATTTTTTCTTCAATAGAAATTGGAATCATATCTCTTTGTGGTAATGGAAGATTTCTTTTTATTATCTCTTTTTTTGTAATGCCGGTTCCGGTATGTCTTTCACAAACAAGGCTGTGTTTAGAAAAACCTTCTATTTCTAAAATATGTCTTCCTAAAATACCATGTTGAATATATGGTTCTTTACCAACACAAAAAATTGTAGGTGCATTGCACATAAAAATTCCAATATCATGAAGCATTGCAGCTTCTTCTATGAATTTTAAATCAGCATTTAATTGTGGGTTTTTCTTTGCAACACCAAGTGCTTTTTCTGTAACTTTTTTTACATGAGATATATAAAGGTTGTATAGGTCAGTGCCAAAGGTGTAATGTTTGTTTATTATTTGCATATAGTTCATTTTTATTTCCTCACAAAAATATTTATCCATGGGTGATTTGCATAATTGTCATATTTTATTTCTATTTCTGATTGGATTATTGAAAAACCAGAATCTATAAGATCTTTTTCTATTTCATCCTTTGAGAAATAAGACATGTATTTATTAGCAATACCATATCTATCATCATTTTCAATTCCTTCATTATTTCCTAGTTTTAGGGAAATATACATCACTCCATCTTTTTTCAAAATTCTTAAACTTTCATTTAATCCTTTAAAAAATTCATTTTTAGGGATGTGTATAAATGATGCATTTGCCCATATCCCGTCAAATGATTCATCTTCAAATTTTAAATCAAGAATGTTCATAATCCTAAAATCAACATCAATATTTCTTTTTTTACAAATATTAATCATTTTAGAAGATAAATCAATACCTGTTACTTTGTATTTTTTTTGAGAAAAAATTTCAGAATCACGTCCAGAACCACATCCTAAATCAAGGATATGGCAATTTTTTGGAATAAGATTCAAGAAAATTTTGGATTGTTCAATATTGTGTAAAGACTCAACTTTTTTAGTAAATTCATCTGCAGTTCTATCGTATGTGTCGACGGTAACTTTTTGGTATTTTTTCATCTTTAATTTGGTATATAAATGCTTCTAAATATTTAAATATGATACTAAAATATGACGTAAAATGGGGCTAGAAGACTTAATAAAGAGGTTTAAAAAAGGAGCTATTTATGAAAAAATAGTAAAACCTCTAGTCAATACTGCAAAAGGATATTACAATAATGTAATTAAACCATTCTATCAAGCAAATATCGAACCATATTATAATTATTTAGTAGGTGGAATTACTCATATTCTTGCTCCAATAACGAGTGTTCCTATAGTTAAACAAACTGTAGATGGAATTGGAAATACATATATGAAATTCTATAATTGGATTAAAAGAGGGAGAAAAAATAATAAATCGGGATTAAAAGGATTAGGTTATGGGATTTTAAATATTGCTTTTGCACAACTTCCTACTAATCCTGCTTATGCAGTTGGTAGTTTGATTTATGGAAGTTTTAAACTTGCTACATTGTCTAGTATGATTGCAGCAGGAGCGCCAATATTATCAATTGCAGCTTTAGGAGCATATGCTGCAGCATCATATACTGCAGGCATAGGTGGTCTAAGCTCAGTTATTTCAAATCAAAGAGATAAATTAAATCAAGAAAATAAAGA
>JABHHN010000079.1 GCA_018671515.1 archaeon
AAACTCAAAAAGTAGAATTTCTGACAAGAGTAATTGCATTTAATATAGATCGATTGATAAGATTGAACAAAAAAGTTATTCTGATAATAATCAGAATAACAAGGGTTTCATATTAGCCTACATAATTTAAGAAGGAAATTCAACAATTCCAACCTAAAATTTTATAAATGATAAATTAATTCTTTATAAAGGAGAGAGAAGAGAAAGGAGATAGATTAAATATTTCTCATTAAAAAATCATGGAAAAACTTAAACCATTATTACCAGTATTAAAAGAAAAGAAAAGATATGTTGTTTTCTCCATAATCTCTAAAAAAAATGAAAATATTGACCAAATATTTACACTTATAGAAAAAAATTATAAAAAATTATTTGGTGAATTTGGTCTTGCAGATGCTGGATTAATGTATTTAAAAAACAAGTCATTAAATAATAAAGGTATAATTAGAATAAATAGAAAATGTGTGGATAAACTTAAAACCTCATTTACTTTACTAAATGAAGATTTTATAGTTGACTGTGCTGGAATAAGTGGAATACTAAAAAAGGCAGAATACAAATATGTAAAAAATATTTAATCAGATTAATAAAATAATAATAACATAAAAAAAGAGAACGAGGAAAAGAAAAAATGCAACCAATGGATCACCAAATGATGGGGTATGACAGGGCAATTACAATGTTTAGTCCTGATGGCCGTCTACTACAAGTAGAATATGCTAAAAAAACAGTTAAACAAGGATCAACAGCTATAGGTATGAGTTGTAAAGACGGAGTACTTTTAGTAACTGATAAAAGAATTGTTGATAAATTAATAATTCCTGATTCAGTAGAAAAAATATGGAAAATTGAAGATCATATAATGATAACAGCTGCTGGAATAATAAGTGACGCTAGAGTCTTAATTGACAGAGCACAAGTAAGAGCTCAACAACATATGGTAACATATGACTCACCAATTGATATATTAGCAGTTGTTAGAGATTTATGTAATCTAAAACAAATCTGCACACAATCAGGTGGATTAAGACCATTTGGTGTATCACTATTAATTGCAGGAATTGATAATGGAACTCCGAAATTATATGAAACAGACCCTACAGGAATCTATTTCAGATATAGAGCGACAGCAATTGGCGAAGGGGAAAATGAAATTGAAGAAATTCTTTATAAAGATTTCAAAGACACAATGACAATTGATGAAGGATTAAAATTATCAGTAAATGCACTAAAAAAAGTTCTTGAAGAAAATATAAAACCTGAAAGAATCGATGCTGCATTTATCAAATTAGGAGATAATAAATTCACAAAAGTAACAAAAAAAAGAATTGCTGAACTGATGAAATGATTCAGTCACAGTTATATACGAGGTGTTAGACAATGAAACCAGGAATAATAGCAAAAGAAAGTGTTAAACTAAATATAGCCAGATTAAAAAAAGGTGGAGAAACATTTGAAATTGTATTAAATCCGGAAAAAATTGTTGAGCTAAAAGAAGGAAAAATTAAAGATGTTCGAGATGTTGTTGAATCAGAAAAAATTTTCTCAGATGCTAAAAGAGGCTTATTTGCTTCAACTATCCATCTGCAATCAACTTTTTCTACAGAGGATGAAATAAAAATAATAGAAATCATTCTTAAAGAAGGAGAAATACAACTAACTCAAGAATATAGAGAAAAGATTAGAGAAGACAAAAAAAGGAGAATAATAGATATTATCGTAAGAAATGCTATAGATCCTAGAACTAATCTTCCTCATCCAAGGATAAGGATAGAAAATTCCTTTGAAGAAATAAAAGTAAGGATTGATGAATTCAAAGATCCAGAATCTCAAGTCAATGATGTAATTACTTCATTGAGACCTATTCTTCCAATAAAATTTGCAACTAAACAAATTACTATTACAATACCTGCTAAATTCGCAGGAGCTGGAAGTAATTTTGTAAGAAGATTTGGAAAAATAAGTAATGAGAACTGGTTAAATGATGGTTCATGGAGTTGTGTAATAGAAATTCCTGCAGGATTGCAGAATGATTTATTTGATCAATTAAATGGATTAACACATGGTGATTTTCAATCAGAAATAAACGAGAAATAATTCTAAGGTGAAAAGAAAAATGACAGAAAGTAAATTAATGGTAGGTAATAAGGATATTGTTGTCCCAGGTGATATATTGGCGACAGGTATGGAATATTTACCAAGCCAAGGAACATATAGGAAGGGTAATGAAATAATTTCCTCATTGTTAGGTTTGGTAAGAGTAGAAGGTAAAGTAATAAATTTAATTCCTTTATCAGGAGCATATCTTCCTAAAAAAGGAGATACAATAATAGGAAAGGTTATAGACATAAATTTAAATGGCTGGAGACTAAAAACCAATTCTGCATATTCTGCACTTTTATCTATGAAAGATGGAAGTAATGAATATATAAGACGAGGTGCAGATCTTAGCGAGTATTATGAGATTGGTGACTATGTTATTTGTAAAATTACAAATGTAACAAGTCAGATGCTTATAGATTTGACAGTAAAAAGTCCTGGACTTGGAAAACTTGAAGGTGGAAGAATAATTTCAGTTACTCCTACAAAAGTTCCAAGAATAATTGGTAAGCAAGGTTCAATGGTATCTATGATAAAATCAGCAACAGGTACAAATATACTTGTTGGACAAAATGGATATGTATGGGTCAAAGGTGAACCAAAAGGAGAAATCCTTACTGTAAAAACAATAAAAAATATAGAAAAAAATAGCCATAGAAGTGGACTTACTGAAGAAATAAAACAGTATCTTAAGAATAACGGTGGTAAAGATGGCATATAAGAAAAGAATTGATGGAAGAAAATTTGATGAAATGAGGCCTATTGAAGCAAAAGTAGGAGTTATTGATAGAGCTGTAGGTTCATCTTATTTTAAGATTGGAAAAACAATTGCTTATGCAGCAGTCTACGGTCCTAGAGAACTATTTCCTAGATTTATGCAAAATCCAACAAAAGCATTATTAAGAACACATTACAATATGATGCCGTTTTCAGGAAGTGGAGACAGAGTTAGACCAGGACCTTCAAGAAGAAGTAAAGAAATTTCTTTAGTTACTAAACACGCTCTTGAACCTGTACTAAAATTAGATGATTTCCCAAATGCTGTTGTAGATGTGTTTATTGAGCTTCCACAAACAGATGCAGGAAGTAGATGTGCAGGAATATGTGCAGCTTCAATGGCTCTTGCAGACGCGGGAATCACAATGAAAGATCTTGTTGGTGCTATATCTGTTGGAATTGTCGATGGACAAGTACTTGTAGATTTAGATTACCAAGAAGAAGCATTCGATGGAATTGTTTCAGATGTCCCTATTGCAATTATACCTAGCACAGGTGAATTGACATTATTACAAATGGATGGACAAATATCAAAGGATGATCTTATGAAAGGTCTTGAAATGGGAAAGAAAGCAATAACCCAAATAATGGATGTCCAAAGGGCAGCATTAAAAGCAAAATTCAAAGGTGAATGAGGATGGATCAAAGAGTTAAAAATCATATATTAAAATATTTAAGTCAAGGACTTAGATTTGACGGTAGAAAATCTGATGAAATCAGAGATATTTCAATAGAATATGATGTATCAAAAACTGCTGAAGGTTCTGTTAAAGTTAAATTAGGTGAAACAGAAGTACTTGTAGGAGTAAAATTAGAAGTAGGTAAACCTTATCCTGATAAGCAAGATGAAGGAACAATCATGGTAAATGTAGAATTATTACCTTTAAGTTCACCAGATTTTGAAAGTGGACCTCCAAGTCTTCAAGCAATTGAACTTGCAAGAGTCATAGATAGAGGTATGAGAGAATCAAATGCTGTTGATTTCAAGAATCTATGTATTGAAAAAGGAGAAGCAGTCTGGAATATATTAATTGATGTATGTACATTAAACGACGCAGGAAATCTACTTGATGCTGCGGGAATAGGTATGCTTGCTGCATTGCAAAATACTTATTATCCTAAACTTGAAGATGGTAAAATAAACTACAAAGAAAAAACAGATAAGAAACTAGGTTTGAAATTATCTCCAATGCCAGTTACGGTCTATAAATTAGGTAGTTATTTTATAGTTGACCCTCTAAAAGATGAAGAAATGGCAGCTGATGCAAGATTAACAGTTACAACAATTTCAGATGGTACTATCTGTGCATTACAAAAAGGAGGAGATCTTCCTTTGACACTAGATGATATCGACAAAATGCTTGATCTTGCAATTGTTAAAGCAAATGAAATAAGAAAAAGTATAGGTGATAAAAATGCCAAAAAGTGAACAAATGGAATACACCAAATATGAAAAAGCAAGATTAATAGGAGCTAGAGCAACCCAAATTTCAATGGGTGCTCCAAGTACTCTTAAACTTTCAAAGAAAGTAATGGAAGAAATTAGATACAATCCTATTGAAATCGCTAAATTAGAATATGAAGCTGGAAAAATTCCTATAGAAGTTAGAAGAACTTCAAGACATGGTGAAGTAACAACAAAGGAATAAAGACCTATGAAAAATTTTCTTATTATTTTTTATGATGATAATAATCATCATATTATTTCTTCTATTAAAACTACACTAGATAATAATAGTTTAAACTATGATTTATATGAGAGAACTAATCTAAAAAAAGAATTATTTCTCAAAAGAGATTGCATCATAGTCATTGGTGGTGATGGAACATTTCTAAGAACATCTCATTTTGTAAAAAATATACCAATGATTGGAATAAATTCAAATCCAAAAAAGAAAGAAGGATTTTTAATGCATGGAAATGTTGATTATTTCAAAATCATTATTGAATCAATTGTCAAAAATAATTATGGTATGCGAAAACTTATTAGATTAAGATGTAAAATCAATGATAAAGAAATTGAAGATATTGCATTAAATGATTTCTACATAGGTCCAAAAACACCATATTACCTATATAACTATGACATTAAAATTGGAAATATTAAAGAACTTCAAAGAAGTTCTGGAATACTTGTTTCAACACCTGCTGGGACAACAGCTTGGATTAATTCTGCAGGCGGAGTAAAAATGAATCTTGATTCTACTAAATATCAATATTTGATAAGAGAACCATACACAGGTAATCTTATGAATAAATATAAATTAAAAAATGGAATTCTAAATAAAAATCAGAAAATTACTCTTTTTTCAAGATGTGATTCTGGAATTGTTGTTGCAGATAGTGTAAGTTGTGAATACAATCTTAAAAAAGGAGATAAGGTTGAGATTAGTGTTTCTAAAGATTATTTGAATTATGTTGATATTTCTTAAATTATATATCATAATAATCACATACCTAAACAATTTATTCTTTACTACCAACAATTATTTAACTTAGACATAATAAATTAATATAATGCAAATTAAAAAAGCAACTCTTAGTGATGTAAAAGAACTTGTAAAAATTTGGAATTCTTTTGTTAAAGAGCATGATAATACAGTAATCAAAAAATCTCCTGAAAAAAAAATCAGAAGAAATATGGTTCATACATCAGATGTCATTTTCGAAAAATGGATATCAAAATGTATCAGATCAAAATTAGGGTATGTAATCATTGCCATTGATAATAATAAAATTATCGGATATATGTTATGTACCATAAAAAAATATGATGAAATTTTCAAACTCAAATACTATGGTTCAATTAATGATATTTATATAATGAAAAAATATCGCGGAAAAGGTATAAGTTCTAAATTAAAAGATGAATCAATAAAATGGTTTAAATCTAAAAAAATTAAATATATAAGTCTTTCATTTAATTCTGAAAATTCTCTACCTTATAAAATTTATAAAAAATGGGGATTTAAAGATGAATATACAGAAATGTGGAAGGAAATTTAAGTTAAAATACTCAATAAAAAATAATTATTTCTTAGTCCAATTCATTAGTTCAATGATATTTCCTTCTGGATCTTTAGCATAAACACATGTTAATGTTCCAGTTTTAAATTCTTTTTTTCCAATTTCACCTAGTTTAATTCCTGCATGTGAAATCAATTTTTCCAACACTAATTTAACATCATCAACTTGAAATGCAATATGACCATATCCTTCTCTATTTGCAACAATTGGATTTAATTTTTCTAAATTTTTTGTATATTGAAAGATTTCAAGTGTTGGTCCATCTTTTTCATATCCGGGTAATGTTAATTGAATTCCATTTAAATTAGCATTTTCTATATCTGTTGCTTTATTAAGCCAATCTCCAAATAAATTTGTTTCACGGCCTGTTGGTTTGCAATCAAAAACATTTATGTAAAAATCTGCCAGTTTTCTCCAGTCCTTACTGATAATATTTGTATGCATATATTTCATAGTTATAAATAAATCAATATTTTATTTTATTTAAATTTTTTGTATGAATGATAATTCTAAAACAACATAGAAAACTTTATAAATATTAGAGATATTTTTAAACAGATGAAATTCAATAAAAATCTTATAGATTTTATAAAAATCTGGTTATTTGATGTAGTTCCAGCACCCGATTACTAATTTCTCATCGTTTTTTAACAATTATAATTTAATTCAACACATATAACAAATATTATATAGTAAATTTATTTACGAAATATACATACTTAGGTGGTAATCATGATAAAAGTCAATTTTAATGTCAATAATGTAAAATTAGGTATAGTTAATTTAAAAAATCTTAAAGAAAAAAAATCAAATAAATCAATTGAAGATTTTGAAAAAGATATATTTAAAGAAATAAAATCTAAGTATAGTTTAGATACTCTAGGTGAAAATGAAATAATCAAATCATTTAGAGAATTATATTGGTCTTTTTCCATGGACCCAACAAAAAACAGAATTTCATCCGAAGCACTTCTAAGAAGAATACTTAAAGGTAATAATATGTGGAGAATAAATAACATTGTTGATTCTCTAAATATGATATCTGCTAAATCATTATTACCAATGGGATATATTGATCATTCTACTTTTAAAGGAGAAATCACAATAAGAACCACAAATAAAGATGAAGAATTTATAAAAATAGGTGGAAAAATAAAAAAATGCAAAGGAACAGAAATTTGTGTAAGTGATGATGAAAAAATAATGGATTATGGATATGCAACATCTGATTCAGACCTTACAAAAGTGTCCGACAAAACAAAAGATTTGATGATATTAATATATGGAACAAAAGATGTATCTGATGAGCATTTAAAAAAATCTATGTCTGATTCAATAGAAATATTAAGTAATTTTTATGATTTTAAAATTGAAGAAGAATCAATTAAATCTGCAAAGGTTGTAAAAATAGCTCCAAAAAAAGAAGTAAAAAATACAAAAAAAGAAGAAAAAAAAGATACATTAGGCATGACTGCTAAAAAAGATGAAAATTTTAGTGAATGGTACACACAAGTAATCCAAAAATCTAAAATGGCAGATTACTCTTCAGTTTCGGGATGTATTGTCTACAGACCTTATTCTTATGAAGTATGGGAAGAAATTCAAGATTTTTTTAATAAAAAAATCAAAAAATCAGGTGTAAAAAATGCTTATTTCCCTGTGCTTATTCCTGAAAGTCTTCTTAATAAAGAAGCGGCACATGTAGAAGGATTTGCTCCTGAAGTAGCATGGGTAACTCATGGTGGAAATACTAAATTAGGTGAAAGACTAGCAGTTAGACCTACAAGTGAGACTATCATGTATGATTCATATTCAAAATGGATAAGATCACACAATGACCTACCTTTAAGACTAAATCAATGGAATAGTGTAGTCAGATGGGAATTCAAACATGCAACTCCATTTTTACGGGGAAGAGAATTTTTATGGCAAGAAGGACATACTGTTTTTGAAACCAAAAATGAGGCAGAAGATGAAGTTTTTGAAATCTCTGAATACTATTCAAAAATATATGAAGAATTATTAGCAGTTCCGGTTATCCAAGGTAAAAAAACTGAAAGTGAAAAATTTGCAGGTGCAGAATATTCAGTTTCATGTGAAACATTTTTACCTCTTGGAAAAGCAGTTCAAGGATGCACATCGCATCTATTAGGACAAAATTTTGCAAAAGCATTTGACATATCTTTTTTAGACAAAAATGGAAAAAAACAATATCCTTGGCAAAATTCATGGGGATACTCAACTAGATCATTAGGAATAATGATAATAACCCATGGTGATGATAAAGGATTAGTAATGCCTCCAAAAGTAGCACCTATTCAAGTTGTAATAGTTCCTATCTTATTTGATAAAACCAAGAAAAAAGTCCTAAAAGAAGCAAATAACATCAAAAAGAAACTAGATGATTTCAAAATAAAACTAGATGATAGGACTGATTATACTCCAGGTTGGAAATATAATGAATGGGAATTAAAAGGTGTCCCTATAAGAATTGAATTTGGTCCAAGAGATTTAGAAAATAACCAGGCAATGCTTGTCAGGCGTGATACTGGAGACAAAAAGGCAGTGAAATTAAATGATATAGAGAAAGAAGTAAAAAAAATGCTTGATAAAATCCAGAAAAATCTATATGAAACAGCCCAAAAAAGGATAGAAAACAGTATAGAAAAAGTTAAAAACTGGGATGAATTCAAAACTGCAACAAGCCAAAAGAAATGGATCAAAGCAATGCATTGTGGCGACGCTAAATGCGAAAAAAAGATCAAAGACGAAACAAATGGTGTAAAGACCAATTGCATTCCTTTTGACCAACCTAAAAAATTAGGAAAATGTGTTAAATGTGGTAAAGATGGTAAATATGAAATTTTATTTGCAAAAAGCTATTAAGGTAATTCCTTATTTTTTAAGGTACCCCATACCCTATTCTCAACTTTTTATTATTATATTAAGCTCACCCATGATTTAATACATTGGCTTAATAAATAATTAAATTTCTTGACAATTATTCAAAAGCAGATTATATCTGCTTTTTTCTATATGCAAGTTCTAAAAGAACTTGCTATGAAAGACCGAAAGTCAAGATATAATTCAAATATTATATAAATTTTAAAAAAAATAATTTGGAGGTAAATAAAAAATGAAAACAGAAAAACTTGGTGGTTGTATTCCTTGTGAGGAATCAACTAAATAAAGCAAAAAGAATAATTATCAAATTAGGGACAAGTACTATTCTAAAAGAAAATGGTATATTTAATTATGAATTAATAAATGGATTTATTAAAGAAATAATTAAATTAAAAGCGCAAGGAAAGGAAATTGTAATTGTTTCTAGTGGTGCAGTAGGATTAGGCAATAATCACTTAACATGGCAAAAAAGTGAAGATAAATTATTAAACAAATGTTCTGCATCTATTGGACAGTCAAAATTGATGTATTCATATCAAAATTCTTTTGACAAATTTAATTTATCAATTGCTCAACTACTTCTAACAAACAAAAATTTTAAAACAAATAGAAGGAAAAAAAGAATAAAAAATGTTCTAGAAAAATTATTAGAAATTGGAATAATACCTATAATAAATGAAAATGATTCAATAACTGAAAGTGAAACTTCATTTGGTGATAATGATATTCTTGCAGGACATATATCAAATATTACAAAAGCAAATCTATTAATTATTTTATCAAATGTTGATGGAATATATAGAAATTATATAAAAAAAGATGTTATAAACTACATTTCTAAAACAGACTCTACTATCAAAAATTATGTAACTTCTAATAGGTCTTCTTTTGGAAAAGGTGGAATGATGTCAAAAATTCATGCAGCCAAGATATGTTCTCAAACAAACACTATGACTGTAATTGCAAATGGGCAAGAAAAAAATATTTTATTGAAAATTATAAATGGAAAAAATATAGGCACACTAATTAATCTGGAGGATAGTTCAAAATGAAATTAAGAAACAAAAATATAATACAAATTGCAAAAGATGCAAAAAAAACATCTGTTGAATTAAATAAATTATCAACTAAAGACAAAAATAAAATTTTGTTAAACATAATTAAATCATTAGATAAAAATAGAAATGAAATTTTAGAAGCTAACAAAATTGATGTTGATAATGCAAAAAATAATATTAAGATATCTCTTCTAGATAGATTGATCCTAAATAATCAAAGAATTGATAATATGATTGATTCATTAAAAATCTTAATTGATTTAAAAGACCATATAGGAGAAATAATTGATGAAAAGACATTAAAAAATGGACTAAAATTAATCAAAAAAAGAGTTCCATTTGGTGTCATTGGTGTAATTTATGAATCAAGACCTAATGTTACAATAGATGTTGCTAGTATCTGTCTAAAAAGTTCATCTTCTGTAATTTTAAAAGGTGGAAGTGAGGCAATAAACACCAACAAAATACTTGTTAAATTACTAAATGATTCATGCCAAATAAAGAATGCTTTTCAACTTATTGAGTCAACAGATAGGTCAATTACAAATGAAATATTAAAATTAAACAACTATATTGATTTAATTATTCCAAGAGGTGGAAAAAATCTCATTAATTTTGTAAGAGATAATTCTAAAGTTCCAATAATTGAGACAGGTACTGGAAATTGTCATATATTCCTTGATGAAAAATATGATATAAAAAAAGCAATTAAAATTATCATTAATGCAAAAACTCAAAGACCTAGTGTTTGTAATGCTGTTGAAAAATTATTAATTCATGAAAATACTTTTGGTAATAACATAAAATCCATAATTAATGAATTAAAAAAGAAAAATGTTGAAATCAGAGGATGCAATAAGATAAATGAAATTGAAAAATGTAAAATTGCAGATGAAACTGATTGGCATACAGAATATTTAGATTTGATCATGGGAATTAAAATTGTTAAAAATGTTAATGAAGCAATTTCACATATCAATAAATATGGAACTAAACATAGTGAAGCTATTCTTAGTTATAATAATGAAAATATTGACAAATTTAATAATGAAGTAGATGCTTCCACTGTGTATACTAATGCCTCAACTAGGTTTACTGATGGGTATGAATTTGGAATGGGTGCAGAGATTGGAATAAGTACTCAAAAATTGCATGCTAGAGGACCAATGGGACTTGAAGCACTTAGTACATACAAATATTTAATAACAGGAAATGGTCATATAAGAAAATAGATTTAGGTGATTTTAATGAATGAAGATAAAATTGGTTTCATAGGAGCGGGAAGTTTAGCTGAGTGCTTAATTAGTGCACTTGTCAAAAAAGATTATAATAATATCATTGCAAGTAGAAGGACACAAAGTGAATTAGATAGATTAAGTAAGCAATACAGGATTAAAACTACAACTGACAATATTGAAGTCTTAAATGATTCAAAATATGTAATTTTATGTGTCAAACCTGGTGATGATTTAAATGGAGTACTTGAAGAGATAAAATCATCAAAAATTGATTATTCAGAAAAAGTTTTCATAACTATTGCAGCTACAGTTCGAAAAAAACAACTGACAAATATACTTGGACAAAATACAAAAATTGGAATTGTCATACCTACAGTTGGAAGTATATATGGAGAAGGTGTTTCAATCTATTCATCAAACAACACAGAAATAGATGATAAAATTGAAGCTATTTTTGGAGCAGGCGGATATGTACAAAAAGTTGATGAAGATAAAGTAATTCAATCTGCCCAAGGTGCATGTCTTCCAGGATGGGATAGCAGATATGTATTGAAAAACCTTGAAATGCTAAGGAAATATTTTCCAGATAATGAACTCTCAAAAAAATTTATAATAAATAATTTAAGAGGAGTTGCAAATATGCTTGAACAAAATGAAAGTGATGATTTGCAAGCACTAAAAAATTATTCTTTAAAAGTTGGAAAACCTGGAAAAAGTATTACATATCAAGGAATTGAATTGTATGAAAAAAATGGTTTCTATAAAGCAATAGAAAAATCTCATGAATTAGTCGGTGAAATCATGAAAAAATATTGATTTTTTATTATTTTTATATTCTTTTTTACTAATAAGTAGTAAAGTATTTAAATTCTTATTACTTAATATATTATATTAAGTGAATAAAATGACATTTCATAAAACAGAAACATTAGAAGATGCAAAAACAATTGGAACAGTAATTAGAGCTATAGGAAGAGGAAAACAAGAATTAGAAGATAGAAATCCAATTGTTCAAAAATTATTAGAAGAAGAAAATTACCTTACATTAGATAATATTGTATATAACCAAAAAAAAAAACAACAAGCTAATTCTTGTGATGATACTGAAGAATATTTTCAAGCAATGTTATCTTGGAGAGGTAAATCACCAGAAAATGATGATCCAAAAAACATTTACAGAGCTGGAGTGATTTTATTTTATGATAGTAAATTTTTAGGTATTTATAAATATGAAAATGAAAATCTTTTCTTATCTGCAAGAAATGTAAGAGACTCACAAGGAAAACCCGTATTATTTAGGGGTGGAATATATCAAATGGACGATAAAATTACAAAAAGTATAGATAAAATGCCTATTGCTGATAAATACAATGGAAAATGGATGATTCTAAATATTCCAGAAACTGAAAAAATATTTGTCTCTAATTTAAGATATATACATGAAGGTCAAAATATGATTGATAGCTTAAAATTACCATGGAAAACTCCAATTAATCTTGAAAAAGAAATGATGAATATAGGCAATAAAGCAAAAGAAATTCTTGATGGAAAGACACATAGACCTTATGAAATTATACAATATAAAGACTTATTAGCAAAAGCAAGTGTTTGCAAATTATAAAAAATATTATATGTAAAAATTAAAGCAAATATATTTTTTAAATTTCATTTTACTTTCACAAATACATAATCATCTTCGACTTTTACATCAAATGATTTTACATTCTTATTTGGAAACTGGCATTCACCAGTCTTTACATCAAATTCCCAACCATGCCACGGACATGCAACTTTTCCATCATCTATATGACCTTCACAAAGGGGAGCTCCTTGATGAGTACACAAATTATGTATTGCAGAATATTCACCATTTACATTAAAAATTGCAACAGGAACACCTTCTATTGATACTAATTTTCCTTCTCCTTCTTTTACTTGAGAAGTCGGACATGCTTTGATAAATTCACTCATATAAATCACCCAATATACTAAAGGTTAATATTATATATAAAATTAATGTTTAGAGTAATATGGTCAAAATAAAAGTAATGAATTGGAATATTTTTTGGGGTTTTGGTAGTGTAAAAAATAGTCTCCACCATTCACTTGCATTTTGGAAATATTTTGGAATGGTAGACACTAAAAAAAACGTGTCTAAAATTTCACAATTCATAAGGACTAAACAAATAGATATTGTTGGATTACAGGAAATTGATAATGGTTCAATAAGAAATCGAAAATTCAATCAAGTTGATAAAGTCTCAGACATAACTGAATTAAAATTTAAAAAATATGCACCTGAAAAAACATTCTTGAATTTTGCAGATGATGGAAATGCATTAATTTCAAGATTCAATTTTAAAAATATAAAAATAATTGATTTACCATATAATAAAGAAAAAAGAAGTCTAATTTCTGCAAATTATAAAATTAAAGGTAAAGAATTCAAGGTAATTGTCACACATTTAGGTGCATGGAAATTTAATAAAAATGAAAGAATTCAACAGATGCATACAATATCTGAATATGTAAATTCACTAAATATCCCTGTAATATTAATGGGAGATTTTAATTGTGAACCACAAGATAGAGAATTTAAATTACTTCTAACTAAAACAAATCTTAAACCACTTATTGATGGGGCAACTTACAAACATATGGGAAAAGATTGCAAATATGATAATATATTGATATCTCCAGAAATAAAAGTAATTGAATCAAAAATTCTTGATGTAAATTTATCTGATCATAAACCTGTATATGCAGAACTTTCAATTTGATTTAAGTTTTAAAAATATTTATATAATACTCTTATTCTTGAATTTGTATGAAAAAAATTATTATTTTAATATTTATTTTAATACTAAGTAGTTGTATTAAAATTCAATCACCTAATGATTTTCAATGGAACCAAAATAATGAAGCATATGTTAAAATCAAATTAGGAGAAACTGTGAATTTAAAAAGACCAATAATTACTGTTTTAAAAATAAATAAAGAGTCTGCTACAATCCACGCAGTTGGAAAAAGTTTAGAATGTGATGATGTTGATGATGACTTCATAATTACAAAAGAAGAAATTCAAATACATAGATTAGGGATATCAGTTCATAAAATTGAAGAAGATTTTGTTACTTTTAAACTAAAAGGACATGATAGTTTTTGCTAACTATTATTTCTCAGCAACAAATACACCATATGTCGCAATATTATTCTCATCTGCAAATACTTTTTTTTGATTAATGCAAGCAATTGTATTTTTATGCATATAATTAGAAAAAATACCTAATTTATATAAAATCCAACTAAAAACATAAGCTAAAGCACCAATGTTATATATCCTATTTCTAGTTCTTTTAATATCTTTTAATTTATCATAATAATTAATTTTTCTAAATCCTATTTTTTTTAAATCATTTTGAAAACTATTAACTGTTGCTAAATTTGTTAGTCCCCATCCCCCTAACCAATCATCATAAATTTTATTTTCCTTTTTATTCAAGTATTCCCTAATTTGAAATCCATCTGTCACAACAAGTTTTCCTCCTTTTTTTAAAAGCCTATATGCTTCTTTTATAAAATCTATTTTTTTATTAGCATAACAAATACTTTCTACACCAAATATTTTTGTAAATGATTTATCGTTATATTCTGTTTTAGTATAATCTTGAATTGAAAAATTAATATTTTTTGAAAACTTAAATTTATCAGCTAACTTTCTTGCTTTTTTTAATTGAACTTCAGATAATGTAATTCCTTCAATTTTAGCATTTGTATGTTTTGCTAAATACAAACTTATCCCACCTATCCCACAACCAGCATCTAAAATTTTATCATTAGAATTTGCATCTAAAGATTCCATGATAAATTTGTTATTATTCAAAATTGATTCTTTAGTGTTCTTAGTATTTTCATACCAATACCCATAATGAAGGGAATGTGTTCCTTTGGAATAAACTAAATCATAAAGAATTTGTGTTTGATTATAATAATTCTCAATTTCTTTATATTTAGACATATTTCAAATTATTAATTTCTGACATTAAATATCTTTTTAAAAATACACAGCAAAATAAACAAATATTAATAATCACTTAATCTTCCTGTACTTCATGATTGAAATTGATGGTTCTATTGGAGGAGGGCAGATTCTTCGTACTGCTCTATCACTAAGCGCAATAACACAAAAACCCTTTAGGATAAAAAACATAAGAAAATCAAGACCAAAACCTGGTCTTAAAGCACAACACATCAAATGTGTTGAAGGAGTAGCTCAATTATGTAATGCAAAATTCTCTGGATGTACTTTAAAAAGTAAAGAATTAGAATTCATCCCAAATAAATTAAACCC
Source organism: archaeon (assembly GCA_018671515.1). GTDB lineage: Archaea > Nanobdellota > Nanobdellia > Woesearchaeales > GW2011-AR15 > JABHHN01. Next base: position 15,456 of record JABHHN010000079.1, read on the forward strand.
AAAATCATTATCAATTGACATAGGGACTGCCGGATCAATTTCATTATTTCTACAAGCAATGATTCCACCAATAATTCATGCTGGGAAAAATATATCAATAGAAGTTTTTGGAGGAACAGACACAATGTGGTGTCCACCAATTGATTATTTCAAAGAAGTCTTTTTACCTCATATAAGAAAATATGCAAATTATGAATTCAAATTACTAAAACGAGGTTATTACCCTAAAGGTGCTGGACATGTCATATTAAAACTCAAACCTCAAAAATTAGTTGATATTAGAATTAAAAACATAACACTATTAGAGTTTAAAGATGTATTAGTAATAAAAGGAATATCACATGCATCAATGGATTTAATGAAAAGAAGAGTTGCAGAAAGACAAGCAAAAACTGCAGAATTAATTTTAAAAGATTATAGTACTGATATATCAAATGAATATTCAACTACAAAATCAACTGGTTCAGGAATTGTACTTTGGGCATTAACAGGAGATGATGATGATGGTATTGATTTTGATAATCCAATAATTTTTGGAGCAGACAGTTTAGGAAAAAAAGGAAAGTCAGTACCAGAAGTAGCACAAGTTGCAGCAGATGAAGTATTAAAATTGATTAAACAAAAAAGTTGTTTAGATAAATTGATGGCCGATCAAATGCTGTTATATCTGGGACTATATCCAAACTCCAGAATAAAAGTTCCAGAAATTTCAGATCACATAAAAACTAATATCAATACAATTGAAAAATTCTTAGATGTCAAATTCAAAATAGAAGACGATATTATTTCTGTAGAATAAAAAAAATTAATCAATATTTAATTTAGAATAAACATCAGGTAAATTTTCTTTTAGAAGTTTATTTATGGTTTCTAATTCATTATTCTCAATTTTAGCCATCCTTGGAAACTTTGAATTATTCCTATCATTTACAAATGGATAAATCCAATTAACTGTGTTTTTTATAAATTCTCTTGCAAATTCAACACTTTGTGTAAGACAACCAGAAATTACAGTATCTACATATGTCAATGCTATTGGAAATTCTTTTGTTGGAACTTTTTGATCAATTACAAAATAAGCCCAAAGTTTTCCATCAATGTAGTTTTGATCCATTATTTCTTTTCTAATAAACCCATACTCTCTTCTATCTAATTCGTATAAATATTTTTCTTCTACTTCAAAAATTACTCCATTAACTTTAAAATTTTCTTTCTTTATTATTCCAAGTCCTGTTCTGTTTTCATGATGTACATGATTTCTCCATCCTCTTTCATATCCATTGATAACTACTGTTTTTGATTTTCCTGTATTATCTTTACCAATAGTCTGTGCAAGACTATTTTTATTTATTAAACTCCCATATGAAAATATATAATCCCTCATAATAAGAGTTAATTATAAAGCCTATATATTGTTATGTTAATTAATACCAAATAATTTTAGAAATATTTTTTAATACTGACACAATTAAAAAATATATGACTTCAATTCTTTTAACAAATGATGATGGATACAATTCAATAGGTTTTTATCCTTTACTTAATGAATTATCAAAAGATTTTTTAGTAAAAGCAATTGCACCAAAAACTGAACAAAGTTGGGTTGGTAAATCTATTTCTAAATTCAAAGAATTATCAATAGAAAAAACAAAAATTGAAGATTTTGATATACATTTAATAGATGGAACTCCTGCAGACTGTGTACAAATTGGAATTTATGATGTATTTAAAAAAAAACCTGATATTGTTGTCTCAGGCATAAACATAGGGAATAATTTAGGACATGGTTTTATCCTTAGTTCAGGAACTGTCGGTGCTGCAATGGAAGCATCCATAAATGGAATAAAATCATTATCTTTTTCCCTTCAATTTCCACCCAATGGACGGGATTCTCTTGATTTTTTTAATCCTAAAAATTATTCAATTTATTTTAATGCAGCTAAAATTTCTGCTAAAATTGTGAAAATATTCTCAACAGTTAATTTTAGTGAAGGTATTGATTTAATATCTGTAAATATACCATTTAAAGCAAATATAAATTCTGGTTTTGAAATAACAAAACCATATAGAAATAATTATGGAAAATTATTCCACAATAAAAATCTAAAATTTAAACATATAAATCCACCCTTTGATTTTAAAGATTTAAAAAAAGGCACTGATCTAAAAGCTTTAAGTGATGGGAAGATATCAATAACTCCTATTAATCTAGATCTTGTTTCAAAAAAATCATTAGAAGGATTAAAAAATATTATGAAAAACAATTGGTAAATATCATATCCACTATCACACATATAATTTTTCTAATTTTGGAATGATTTCAATTTAATTTAAAGTTATCAATAGGTATTTATATAAGTATTAAATAATATATACAATGAAAAAAATATTGATTATATTATCATTAATACTAATTATCTCTGGATGTAATAGTAATAAAAACTTGGATAGACAAGACTTATTAAATTCTGACCATAAAGAATGGGTCAAGATAGATCCAATACAATGCTTTGGAAATCCTTGGGAAATAGATTGGGTAAAAAATAATCAAAATGATAATTTAAATTACCCAAAAAATCTGCATAGTCAAGATTTATCACTTGAAGAAATTGAAATAATAAAAAATTATTATAACAAACAAGGAATTCAAATACATGATTTAAAAATAAAATGGACATATGATGTTGTTTGTGAAGCATGTAATTGTCCTAAAGGTTATACATTATATCTTCAAATTTCAAAAGAAGATGTAGATAAAATGCTTGAATTAGGGTATACAATTAATCAATATTAAACCAATAATTATTTATTCTATCATTAAAATTAAATTTGTATATGAAGAAAAGTGAGAAGTATTCTTTTAGTGCAATTATTCTTAATTCAATATTATTCACAATCAAATTCGTTGCAGGAATATATACAAACAGTATATCTCTTATTTCAGATGCACTTAATTCTTTGAGTGATATTTTTTCATCTATAATTGTATACGTATCAATAAAAGTTGCCAATAAAAGACCTGATTGGAACCATCCTTTTGGTCATCATAGAGCAGAACCATTGGCAGGAGTTGTCGTTGCAATTTTCACTGGAATTCTAGGTTTTGAAGTTGCAAAGACTTCAATCATCAGAACAATTTCTGGAAAATCAAATTTAATTGGAGACGTTGCAGCAATTGTACTTATAATAAACATATTAATCAAATTATTCATGGCAAATTTCTTCATCAAGAAAGGAAAATCTATGAAAAGACCAGCTCTAAAAGCAACAGGAATAGATTCAAGAAATGATGCAATAGTTAGTTTTATAGCATTAATTGGTGTTGGTGGTTCATTTATAGGATTTGGAAACCTAGATAATATTGCAGGTATAATAATCAGTTTATTTATATTTTATTCAGGATATCAAATAGCAATTGAAAATATTGATTATTTAATGGGAAAAACACCACCTAAGAAATATGTTGATAAACTAGTTAAAAAAGCAAAAAAAGTAAATGGTGTGAAGGGAATAAATGATGTTAGAGCACATTATGTAGGAAACAGAATACATATTGAAATCCATGTAGAAGTTGATGCTAATTGTAGCACAAAAGAATCACATGATATTGGAAAAGTAGTCCAAATAAAAATTGAAAAACTAAATGATGTAGATAAAGCTTTTGTGCATATAGATCCTGTTTAGTAATTAATTAATTCTTAAAAAATTTATATTATATATGCATAATATTTTTATGAAATTTTTACATCAATATTTCTGCAAGCCAAAGGTTTGCTCTACTACAAAAGAACTTACTTTAGTAAATTCTTTACTTAATAATAAAAATTAATTCTAAAAATATAGTGTATATAATTTATCAACTATTCAAAAAAAAGTTAAAAAACAAATATAATAAAAAATAGAAAATTAAATTTAAAAAAATTAAAGTCCTATAAGATTGATATCATCATACAATTCTCTCATGACATTATGCATATTCTCTTTATCTTCATGACTATGGAATTTTAAAGTATAATATTTATCCCTTGCTTTATTATAGAATACTTTAGCTTCAGTTGATCTTCCTTGTTTGACCATTTTTCTGCAAGTATCTAAATCATCATGGATTGAATGCTTATGATTATCTTTAAGATCAGGTACATGAATTGATTTTGCATGCTCAATATTTTGAATTTCAATATTTGTCTCTTTTATCATACCTATTTTTTCATGTAGGTATTGTTGAAATTCATCTTCTTCAAGCTTTTTTCTCTCCATCTCAATTTCACTTTCTGCATAATCAAGTGCTCTATCTTCAATATCTATTACTTTCTGTTTTTTAGATAATGATTTTTCTTTTGTTTGTAAGCCCTTAAATTTTTTCTCAAGCTCTTTCTTCTTACTATCAAGCTCTTTATGAGCATCTTTCTCATGATTTTTTAAGATCTCTAATCTTTTCTCATAAGATTTTTCCATAGTTTCTAACCTATCATCTTTTTTATTTAAGATATCTTCTTTTTTATCTAATTCCATTAATATCGAATTTAATTTCTGCTCTTTTGTCTTGGTAGTTATTTCTCTATCATGAAGTGTATTTTCAAGTTTTCTTAACTTCTTTTCCGTATCCTTAAATGAATCAATTTTATTTTTGATTTCTCCTTCTTGGATTTTAATGACTGATTCTCTTTTTGCTAAATCCTGACCTTTCTTATAGAAATCTCTTTCAAGATCTATTAAGTATTGGGTTCTTTCTCTAATATCATGGTCAAGTCTTCGTCTTAATTGTTCAAGATTTGCATAATCTCTTGAATATTTTCCTTTATGACTATCCAATTTAGATTTATTAGTCTCTAATTCTTTTTCATAAATGATTAATTCCATTTTTTTCTTTTCTAATTGTTCAAGTAAAAGAATTATTTTTTCATGACCTTTTATATCTGGAATATCAGCAGATGATTTTTCAATTTTCTTAAGTTCACTTTTTTCAGCTTCAAGTTCTTTAATTAATTCAGAAATACTTTGCTCTTTATTTGCTGATTTCTTTTTTTTGTGAACTGATACTTTTTTATGAGTTGCAACTTTCTTTCTCCTTGATGTCTTTTTCTTAATCTTTTTTGCATGCTTAATTATTTTTTTTGCATGAGCTCTTGGAATATTTGTTTTTTCAACTATGTGATCCTCATGTGTGTCTGCTAAAACTTCAGCAGAACCAATACCTACACTTTCAAGTTCGTCTTTTCTTTTTTGTCCAATACCTGGAACTTCATGTAAAGGTGTTACTTCCTGCACAAGTTCGCTTTCTAATTTAGTACCGAAATCTACTGAATCTTCATCTTTGAAATCAGCAGATTCTTTTTTCATTTTTGCTAAAAGATCATTTATTTCTTTATCTTCGTCAATTAAACTTTTTACTTCAACTTTTTTGTCGACAATCTCTTCTTTTTTGTCAGTTGCTAATACCTCAAATTCAGATGTTGGTGACATCTCTACATCAAAGACAGGTGGTTTAGGTAGATCACCTATTTTTTCTTCAGGTGGTAATGAAATACTTTTTGGTTCCTCTAATTTTGGAGGTTTGAAATCAAAACTTTCTTTTTTATCAAATGAAGGAGGAAGAGATAAATCATTTTTCTTTGTGACATCTTCTTTTTTGATTTCTGTCTTTAAATCTAAATTCTTTACATCCTTTTTTTTCTTCCCTAATAATCCGCCAAACAATCCTTTTTTAGGTTTAGATTCTTTTGATTTAGGTGCAGAAGGAGGATGAGGAATTGAAATTGCTTCCTTACTTACAACGTCTAATTTTTTCAAATCTGAATCCAATTTTTCAAAAGGTTTTATTGGTTCTTCTTTTTTCATATCTATTGAAAAACTAGGTGGTGGAGGAATTGATGAAGGATTTTTATTTATATTTTCTGATTTTAATCCTGGCATATTCAATTCTTCTACTTTTGAATCATTTGAAAAACTAGGTGGTTCAGGCATAGAAAATGAACTTTTACTATCTTCTTTTGCAATCACTTGTTTTTCTAATTCTGTATTAAGTTGTTGATTATTATCTTCATGCATAACAGGTGGTTCTGGAATAGTCATTGCACTTGGTGCTAAAGGATCAGGCATATCATTTAAACCAGTTAGATTTGGTTCTTCATTACCTGGAACTGGCGGAAGAGGGAGTTTATCAATTTTACTAGGTGATTTTTTTTCTTTTGTACCCATTATCTTTGAAAGGAATCCAACTTTTTTCTTTTCTTCAAATTTTGGAGGTGGTGGTAATTCCCCAAGATCTATTTTTTGATTATTTGGTATATTTTCTTTTAAGTCAGATATTTCTTTTTTTGTATCAATAATTTTTTCAGTCTGCATTTTATTAAATTATAAGTCTGAGTATTTATATACTTTTATTGTACCTAAAAAGTAACAATACCCGAAAAATAGAGTAAAATATATAAAAAAAGAAATTAGAAACATAATAATGACTGAACTTCCTGAAATTGAAAAAACCATAATTGATTCTAGAAAAAGATTGTTAAATATTGAAAAAACAGATAGAGATATCAACAATTATATGGACATCATGCAATTAAGGTGGAAAACAAATATTGGTGATTTTGAAAAAGAAGCTAAAGTGATGCACCTAACTATGGAAGAAATCCAAGATAATTTCAAAAAAGATATGAATTATTTTTTACATATGATCACTAAATTTAAAAATACTGGTACTGCAGAACAAATGACTAAAATCACTCAAAAAATAAATGAGCAAAATTTTGAATCAAACGTAACTAGAATGGAATTCAAAAAAATGGTACTTTTAAAACTAAAAGAATATCTAACTTAATGACTTTTTTAAAGCATCAATTGAAACTTCGATTTGAGACCCATCTGGAATCCTTGTTGTAAGTCTTTGTAAACTAAGACCTGGGAAAATTATTAATTTTATCAATGGATTTTCTACATGTGCTGCAGTAAACTTCAAAATTTCATATGATATTCCTGCAACTATTGGTATCAAGACTAATCTTGATAAAAACCTGACAAATAAATTAATAGTTGGAATCACTGAAAATATCAATATTGAAAGACACATTACAATAAGTAAAAAAGTTGTACCACATCTTGGATGCAATCTACTACATTTCTTTACATTTTCAACTGTCAATTTTTTCTTTTGTTCATAACAATTCACAGCCATATGTTCGGCACCATGATATTGAAATAATCTTTTGATATCCTTCATCAATGAAATCAAAAGCAAAAAAATTACAAAAAAAACTAACCTTATTATACCATCAACAATATTAAATAAAACAGTATTTGATTTATCTGCTAAAAGATTGGTTACTAAAAGTGGTGCAATTATGAACAAGACAATATTTATTGCAAAACTACCTATGATTGTACCTACTAATTCTTTATTTGATAATTGTTCATCTTCTTCAACAGCAGCATTAGCTGAATAATTTATTGCTTTTACTCCTACTACTAATGTTTCTGCAAATTTAAATATACCTCTAAGAATTGGAGTTTTATGCCAAAAACTTTCATTATTTTTTATTTTTTCAATTTTTGTAGTTATCTTTCCATCTGGTCCACGGACTGAAATTGCATATTTTTTAGGAGACCTCATCATCACTCCTTCAATAACTGCCTGACCACCAACAACTATAGTTTTTCCTGACATCTCAATTTATAATTGTCTAGTGCTTTATATTTCTTGCGTATAAGGATGAAGTTTTCAAAAATGCTTTAATTAATCAAATATGTTTGTTTTTCTGAATCATTAGTTCATAAATGAAAACATAGTGTATTGCTTGCAATCCACAGGTGCAAGTCCACAAGACTTGCTATAAAAAGAGCAAAGCTCTAAAATCCTAATTCAATTGCATTTACAAAATAAATGAAACAAGAAATAAATAACAATCATAATAAAAACACATAATTTAAAACACCATCACAATTTCTAAAATTCATGGACGATATCATTACTAAAGAAAAAATAATAAAGTATCTTGGTATAACCAAAGAAGCACTTGATAAAGTAAAATCTACAAAAATGGATGAAGCTAGAATTGATCAAGCAAAAGATTTTTTGGATATGGCAGAGAGGTATTTTTCAGATGCAAATCACTTCTATAAAAAAGATGATTACATAAATGCATTTGCTGCAGTAAATTATGCACATGGATGGCTTGACGCAGGAGCAAGAATAAGATTATTTAAAGTAAATGATAGTAGACTTTTTACAGTTGATGATTAGAAAAAGTTAAATAAATTCATATTAATTTTTCTTTTGTTTCAAGATTTGTTAAATGAATAACATTTACAGGACATACATCAGCAGCTTCCATATTTAATTCTTTGTCTTTTTCTTCAACACCTAACTCTTGCCAACCATCGTCTCTATGTATTCCTTTAACTATATCTGATTTCCCATCATCATGCATCTCCCAAAATTCAGGAGCTACAGCTGCACATGCACCACAACCTATACAATCAGGCCTATTATGTTCTAATTTAAATTTAGTCATTGTTTATGTGAAAAGTTAGAGCAAATTTATATAGTTTATGTAAACCAAACATAAAATTAATAAAGCAAAAATTTATTTGATATAATATTATGAATGAAAATCTAACTGATATTGAAAAACAAATAAGAAAATTATCTTTTGCAGTTGAAGCAAACCAGAAAAAAACTTCTGAAATAATTAAAGTCATGAACCAGCTTATAGGTGAAGTAAAAGAATTAAAAAAGACAAGCCAAATTACATCTTCTAATCAATCACAATCTAAAAGCCAACAAGAAAAACAAGAACAAAAAACACTTACTGATAAAAAAGGAACAAAAGACACAGCTAAACCAATTGATAGAAACCGTGTTGCTCCAGAAGATGTATCAATTGAGAAAATGTTTTATTTCGGCAACAAGTAATTATATTTAATATTATTCTTTACTCTCTTTAATCTTTTGTATATCACTTAATCTCTCATTTGATTTAATAGATGCCTTAAAGAGAATTTCTTTTTCCATTCTTAATTGATCTATTATATCATCTCTTCTCTTAAGCTCCTTATACAAAGTATCAATTATTTTTTTATAATTTTTATCAAATTTCTTTTTAGAAGGATTCTTCATGTATTCATCAATATCTTTCATTGGTAATTTTTTCTTTTTCCCTAACATACATTATAAGCATTATTTCATACTTTTAAAATTTTATTGCAAAAATATAATGAAAAACATAAATAATTTATACTAAATATTCAATTCACTAATTTAAAATGGTAATCTCTGAAAGACAATTGGAAGAAAATGAAGCAAAAATTGACAATATATTACACAAAGTGTTAAAGTCAATGGAGCATATCAAACACCTTACAATGACTCTAAAAAATGCACCTACTTACAAATCCGAAGAAGAATTAAAAACATTTATCACAGATAGAACAAATAAAATTCTCTTATTATCAGAAACTGTCACAAATCTAACAATGCTTGCAGATGAAATAGATATTGAAGATGAAACAATAACTGTAGAAATAGACACAAAAATCAGAGGAGAACTTGATACTGCTGTCCAAACTATAAAAGAAGCAAGAAGTCTATTAGGCCAAGATGATTAAGTTTCATTTTTAACCCAAATCAAAAAAAGAATAAATTTATAAAATAATCTTACTTTTCTTATTTATTGAGGATATTAATATGGAAATTGGAATAACAAAATTAAGTACAAGAGGACAAGTGGTCATCCCTAACAACATAAGAGAACAAATGGGTTTAACTGATAATGAGCAATTTATTGTCATATCCGATAATGGTGAAATAATACTAAAACCAGTTAAAGAAGCATTAAATATCAATAGAAAAAAAAGTAAGCATGCTGAAGAATTCATTAGAGCTATGAGACATGATAAAATTTTAACAAAAATGGAAAATGGTAATGAACTTTCAGCTGATAAAGTATTATAACCTAAAATATTTAATTTTCCGAATATTTAATGAGGACATTTTATGATTAAAGAACTTAAAATAAAAATTATTAGTACAGCAAAAGAGAAAAATATTACTTTAAAATTTTCAGTTGAATTTAATAAATTATTAAAAAAACTAAAAGATAGTCATTTAAAAATAAAATTATATAAACAAATTTTAAAAATTATTGAAAATCCAGAAATTGGAAAACACATGAAGTATAGCAGAAAAGGTGAACGTGAAATTTATCTAGATTCTTTTAGACTTTATTACAAATTTTATATGGAAGAAAAAATATTAAGATTTGTTGAATTCTCACATAAAGACGAACAATAATTGTTAAATAATAAATATTATATCTTTTCCTTCATTTATTTCTTTTTTTACTTTAAACAATTTATTGATTTCTTTTTTTATGAAATCTAATTTTTTTGATTTTTTAAGAATTGATAATGCAAATTTATCTTTTCCCACTCTTTTTATTTCAATTAGTCCTTTTTTTATATCCTCAAAATTATGAATTGCAGTAAGAGATATCACAACATCAAATTCATTGTCTCTGAGAGGCATTTTTTCTGCCTTTCCTAAAATCATATTTTTTTTATGTTTTGATTTTTCTATCAATTCATTTGATGGATCAATTCCAACGATGTTTTGAGTTGGAATCAAGTCCCAAGAAACACCAGTTCCACACCCTACATCAAGTATTTTATCTTCAGAATTAATTTTGACATTTTGAAGAATTAATTTAATTTTATTAAGTTGTTCTTCTTTATAGAGTTCATCATATCCAGATGATATATTGTTATAGTATGACATGATTAGATGAAAAATCATGATTATTAAATAATTTATTTTTTTATTATTTATTACCCACAATCTATAAATACACATCTTCCTTACATTTCACAACATGTTAAATAAATCCCTATTCAATAAATACATCACTCTTGCAAATATCAATCTAAAACAAATCATGATTTATCGATTTGAATTCATGATGTCAATAGTAATTACACCAATCACATTACTTGTTTATTATTTCACATGGACTGCTATTTTTGGAAATGGCATGATGACATCTACATTAGGATATACTCTTACTGACATGATATCGTACTTCGTTGTAGGGATGGTAATAAATCATGCAATATACAACAACGTAGGAGTTGATCTTCAAAATAAAATAATGGATGGAAGTCTTTCTGCAGATTTATTAAAACCAATATCTCCTTTTTTTGTATTTCTCATACAGAATATCACCAACAGAGCATTTGCGTTTATTGCTGAAGTTCTCCCTGTATTTTTCATATCACTATTAATGTTTAAATTTCAATTACCAAATATGTTAACTTTACTAATTTTTTTAATATCATTAATGCTTAGTTTTTTATTAAATTTCATGATAAATATAATGATGGGTTTAATTGCATTCTGGGTAAAAAACATAAGATCTATTCAATGGTTCTGGTTTATCATAATAAGATTATTTTCAGGTGAATTTCTACCATTAGAATTCTTTGGAGCTACATTTATTACAATATCATCATTTCTTCCATTTCAATACATAAGATATAGTCCAATAAGAATTTTTATTGGGAAACTAGATGTCTATGCAAGCTTAAATGTATTATTTGTGCAAGCAATATGGATAATAATTTTAATTTTAGTTTTCCAATTTTTCTGGAAAAAAGCAATGAAGCAATTTGGAGCTGTTGGAGGATGAACCAAACAATAAACGTTATTAAAAAATCTCTTAGTTTAGTCCTTGCAAAAGAAATGATGTATAAATTCAATTTCTTTGTTAGATTTCTAACTTTAGCTACATTTGATTTAATAATCCCTCTTATGACTTTTTTAACATATCAAAATACTAATGGTTTTCCAAATTGGAATATTGACCAAATGCTTCTTTTTCAAAGTATTGCAATATTTGTAAATGGACTAGACAGAACATTTTTCTGGAGAGCTGGATGGACTGTTGCTGATGAAGTTAGAAATGGTACATTTGATAGATTACTACTGCTTCCAATTAATACAATCAAGTTTATCATTTTCAAATCAGTTGGACTTGAACATTTAGGTGAAGTCATTATTTCAATTGCATTAATGTCATATACAATAATTAGATTAAATATTACAATTACTGCTTCAATTTTATTCATGTTTTTCCTATTTGTATTACTATCAATGATTTTTTATTTTTCAATACTCCTAATAAGAATATCAATAATAGTTGTAAACATAAAAGCAGCTAGAGTTGGAGAATTGACAAGAACAATAAAGAGTTTTGCAAGCTATCCAACAAGTATATTTGGAAAAGCAATGTCATTTATATTACGATATATTTTCCCATTAGCAATAATTGCACAATTTCCAGCTGAATTACTTCTTGGAAGAATATCAGACAATATTTTTATAATAGGAATAGTTATCATAACATTTTATATAATCTCAAATAAAATTTGGAAAAATACTCTAAAAAAATACGTAAGTGCAGGTGGATAAAATTATAGAAGTAAAAAATCTAAAAAAAGAATTCAAAACATTCTCAAAAGGTCATGGTATAAAGGATTCCATAAAATCATTGATAAAAAGAAATTATTCTACTGTAAAAGCACTTAATGATATAAATTTCAAAATAGAAAAAGGAGAAATTAGAGGATTTATTGGACCAAATGGCGCAGGTAAATCCACTACTATCAAAATTCTTTGTGGAATATTATTTCCAACTTCTGGTCAAGTAAAAGTAAATGGCTTTGAACCATGGAGTCAAAGAAAAAAATATGTAAAAAACATAGGTGTAGTATTTGGACAAAAATCACAATTATGGTTTGATCTTCCACCAATTGACACATATCATTTAAATAAAGCAATATATGACATACCTGATACAAAATTCAAAAAAACTCTTGATTATCTTGTAAATCTTCTTGAAATAAAAGACATCATCTATAGACCAACAAGACAACTTTCATTAGGAGAAAAGATGAAATGTGAATTAGTCTCATCATTACTTCATGGTCCAGACATAGTATTTCTAGATGAACCAACAATAGGTCTTGATATAATATCAAAAGAAAAAATTAGACAGTTCATTAAAAAAATCAATAGAGAAAAACAAATTACATTCTTATTAACAACTCATGACATGGATGATATTGAAGACCTTTGCAAAAACATAATCATAATCAATAAAGGAGATATTGTCTTTGATGGAGAATTAAGCAAAATCAAAAGTGAAGTAATGAAAACAAAAATTCTTGATATAAAGTTCAAAGAGAAAATAACAAGCAAAGACATTAAAAAAATCACAAAGGGATGCATTGTTAGAGAACAAAAAGATTATGAAGCAAGAATTTCAGTAAATCTAAAAAAGACAACAATCCAGAAAGTCATGAATGATATTGTAAATGAATTCTCAATACATGACATAAATATAAGTAATCCTAGAATTGAGACTATTATTAAAAGAATTTATGAGAAATGAAAAATAAAACAACACAAACATTATCTAAGCTAACATCAAAACAAAACATCTACTTCACAAGACGTGGAAATACATCTATAAAGACCGCTCTAAAACTAGCTAAATTACAAAACAAAACAAAAGTAATAATTCAAGATCAAGGAGGATGGATTACTTATAATCAATTCCCTGATCAATTAAAATTAGAATTAATAAAAATAAAAACTGATGAAGGACAATCAATATTATATGAATTAAAAAAAATAATTGATAAAAACTCAATTATTTTATGGAATTCTGCACCTGGATATATCTGTTTTGAAAATAATATGAAAGACCTCTATGACATCGCAAAAAAAAGCGATGCAATTCTAATAAATGATATTTCTGGAAGTATAGGTGAAGAATGTTCAAAATATGGAGATATATTACTTGGTTCATTTGGGAGATGGAAACCTTTGTGGTTAGATCAAGGTGGTTTCATTGCATCAAATGAGAATTTAGAAATCGAAGAACATATTTTTGAAGAAGAATTCTATGATAAATTAAATACTGCTCTTGATAACCTTGAGAAAAGAAAGAACTTTCTTTTCTCTATATCAAATAATATTAAAAAAGAATTGCAAAATAATTCAATATTAAAAGAAAATATCCTAAAACCAGAACAAATTGGATACAATGTAATCGTAAAATTTAATAATGATGAAATAAAACAAAATATCATAAAATATTGTGATAAAAACAACTTTGAATACACAGAATGTCCAAGATATATCAGAGTATTATATGACGCTATAAGTATTGAAGTTAAGAGATTAAAAGAATAATAATAATAATAATAGGTGAATAAAAAATGACATTAGAATTACCAGAAGATATGGATGAATTAGTTTATTGGACTGCAAGAAAGATTGATGATGGAAATGTAAAAGCATGGACTTATAGAGGTGATTGTCCTGAATGTGGAAAAGCTAAAATGGGAAAACCTAAAAATAAAGATGGTAAAGCTAAAATAAGAGCTAAATTCTATGAATGTCCATCATGCAAATTCACAATTGATAAAGAAGAATATGAAGATACTCTAGAAGCATGTATAATTTACACATGTCCTCATTGTAAACACAAAGGAGATACTAAAATACCATATATAAGAAAAAACTTCAAAGGAGTTAAATCATTAATTTTTGAATGTGAATCATGTAAAGAAAAAATCCCTATAACAAAAAAGATGAAAAAACCCAAGAAGTAAAAATATTTAAACCAGTAGTATCAAATATTTATACATGAAAAAATCAACTATTATTTTCTTATCAATTTTCCTTATCATAATCTCGTCTGCATATGCAAAAGAAAAAGTTTATTCTGGTTGGGTATATAGTGATGTAACATTAAAACTAGATTCAACAAATTTTAAAGTCTTTGTCAGTGAAACAGGAAATTCCATAATATTTAATTATGAAGGCGGTGTTGAGTCAGTTGACCTTGATGAATGTAAAACGTTTACTAGCAGAAAATTCTGCTTCAATAATTCTGAATTTGTTGAAGAAACTAGAGAATACAAGGCAGATATTTACATCTATAAACTTAAACCAACAATTACTGTATCAAGATCAGTAACAAAAAATTTAGTAAACATTGGTGAGGAATCAACTTTTAGTATTATAATAAAAAACACTGGTGACACAAGAGCTACCAACATCAAATTCAAAGAAGACTTACCATCTGCAATAACAATAACTAACACTAAAGTTTGCAAAAAAGAAGGTAATGATATTGTATGGTCTGGTGATCTTAGTGTAGGAGATACACTTGAATGTGAATACACTGTTTATGCCAATGACGATATTGATACTACATTAAGTGCACAACTTGAATATCATGATGGGTTTTTAAATAAAAAAATATTTTCAACTTCTGTTCATTTCTATACTGCAGAAATACTTACCATAAAAAAAATAGCAGAAAAAACAACATTGTACATCAATCAAGAAACTGATTTAAGATTCAATTTGACAAATAACATAGATGGTGTAATTGAAAATGTAAAAGCAACCATATATATTCCTTCTGGATTAATAGTTAAAGATTCAAGCATACCCAAAATAGGTGATAATTACATCTGGGAAGGAAATCTTAAATTAAATAAAACTCAAGGAATTTGGTTTTCTATTGCAGGTAAAAAAGTAGGTGCAAGCAAAATTGAAATGACTGTAGATTATGAGTATAATGATAAAAAAATTAAAATAGAAAATATAAAACAAGAAATTACAGTAGAAGAAGAAGGAATAGAATTAACAAGTGAACTTACTGACAAATTAGATATTGATGCTAATGAAGATTTTAAATACACTTTATCTATTGAAAACCTAAATGGAAATTCATATATAAAAAATATAAATGTTGAGATGGACGCAACTATTGGTAGATTTGAAAAAATCAGTTTAAATTCTCTTGCGGTCAATGGTACAAAAAAATTATATGATGCAACATTTTTAATCCCTGATATAGATGCAGCTACAAGTTATTATATCAATGCAAATGTAAGTTATTTAACACAATATGGTGATAAAAGTTCAGAAGTACTTAAAATATCAATCAATGCTGATCCAATCCAAAAATTGACAATTTCTAAATCTTTTTCAGCCTCTACTATTGAAGAACAAGGGGAAGCAATAGTCACGGTATATGTAACTAATGAACTTAATCAAAATCTTGAAAAAGTATTTTTATTTGAAAAATTCCCAAAATATATTACAATAGAAGGTCAAACTTCAAATTACCTTGATCTTACAAAAGGAGAGAAAAAAATTGCTTATACATATACTGTAAAAGCACCTAATTTTGTTTCCAAAGAAGTACCATATCCACTAAACACTACTGCTGCATATGTTGTTGATGGAAACGAAATTTCATTCACACAATCTGATATATTAAAAATTAAACCTAAAGAATTGGATTTAAAAATATCAAAAAGTATTGAAACAGGGACTATTTACATTGGAGAAACAATTAGTACTACTTATACAATCACTAATGAAGAAAGTGAAACTATAAATGATGTAGAAATTTTTTTTACCAATGATCAATATGCTGATACTGTCAATACATTTAGTTCTTTTATTAAAAAAATAGATCCAGGTGAAAAAATTATAATTAACGATGAAAAAATTAGACCAAAAAAAATAGGATCAATAACTTTTGGTGGAGCATATGTCAATTATAAAGATAGTAGAAAAAGAAATTTCAGTAAAGATATAACTAATCTTAAAATAGAAATTGTAAAAAATTATATTGATGATGCATTAGTAATAATTGAGAAAAAAATAGCTCTTCCAGTAATATTAGGAGAAAAGACAAAAATATACAATGAAGTTAAAAATATTGGTTCAAAAGATGTAATTGTAACAATTATAGATGGTGAAAAATCATGGAACATCCCTATAAAAAAAGAATCCAATACATCAGTTATGTATGAATTGATATTTGATGAATTAGGATCCATGACTCTTCCTTATTCAAATATTGAATATAAAATAGGTGAAAAATCATTAAAATCTATTTCCAATGTTTTAAATTTTAAAGTAGTTGAAGAAGAATTAATTGTTGATACAAATTCCACCAATAACAATAATGAAACAGATGATGATGAAAATATTGATGTAATATACAAAAAAAGTATTCTAAAAAAAATAATAGAATGGTTTAAAAAAGTGCTTAAAATCTAAAATTATATAAACTAAATAAATTCTTAATATATAAAAAGGGGTGTAATTTGGTAGTTACTGATATTTTTGTTTGGACAAGTCTTGCAGCAGCAAGTTTACTTATAATTAGTAATTCAGCAGCATACATCATAATGGCTATTTCTGATTACGCAAAAAAGACTGGAATTTCTGATTACCTTATTGGTTTTGTAGTCGTGTCTCTTGCTACATCTCTTCCTGAATTATCTACTGCAATAATTGCATCTGTGACAAATAGCAGTGATCTTATATTAGGAAATATAATTGGTGCAAATATTAACGATGTAACTATAGTTTTAGGAGTTACTGCAATAATTGGAAAAAAATTATTTATTCATGGTAAAGTCCTTACAAAAACAGTATTTACTGTACTTTTTATGTCTGCACTTCCATTAATTGTCGGTGTTGATGGATATGTAAGTAGAATTGAAGGTATATTTTGCATACTTGCATTTATATTTTATATTGTTAGATTAATAAAAAAAGAAGGTAAATTAGGACATGTAAAAAAACAAGTTCTCCTAAAAGATGTCTGGGTTGATATGCTTGTAATTGGTGGAACTGTTGCAGCATTGTTATTAAGTACAAATTGGTTATTAATATCTACAAAAAGAATTGGAGAAATTCTTCATATAAATCCTTTTTTTACAGGCATGATAATAATAGGTGGAGCAACAACTGTACCTGAATTAATTGTCAATTTAAAATCAGTACTTGGAGGGACAAGTGGAATCGCTTTTGGAGATGTCCTTGGAAGTGTTGTAGCTAATTCTTCACTTGTTCTTGGTATTGCAGCTGTCATTCAACCAATAAGGTTTATTCCTGGACCATTCATAACTTCTGCAATTTTCATGGTAACAACAGTATATATTGCACTTCTATTCATTATGAAAAAAAGTATTGATTGGCAAGAAGGTATTGGTTTGCTTCTTATCTATGCAACTTTCTTAGTCAGAGAGTATTTTACTTATTTTTCATAAATTTTATAAAAGAAGAATTTTTTTAATCCTTAATAAGCGGCGATGATCTAGTGGCTATGATACTACCCTGCCATGTAAAGCAGAGTAGAAACATTTAATGTTTTCGCAGACCGGTGGAAGCCCGAGTTCGATTCTCGGTCGCCGCACCATTCTTTTATATTTAATACTTAATTTTACTTTTAGAATTTTTCTTACTATATTTTTCCACATTAGAAAATCTTCGATTTCCTAAATTGAACAGGTGATTAAAACACGTGAATCTTGTAGGAAATCTTAGACTTACTGCTATATTAAAAAATATAATCATAAATTGATAAATTACATTTTACCACTAATAAATAGTTAAATTAATTAAATTTATAAATAATTTTATTATATTTTTTTAGAAATGACAAATTTTAAATTATTAGACCCTTACACTAATGATGATTCTCTTGAAATTTTTGTAGAAAAAATAATAGAAGAAAAAAAGAAAAAAGCTGATCCAATTTCTACTTACCATAAATATTACGTTATTTCTAGTATGAAAGAATTTGATGAAAAATTTTCTTCATTTCCTAATATTAATGAAATATATGAAAAAATTAAAATTGAAATTAATCCATTTGATGAAACGGAAATTAGTAGTCATAAATGGTTTTCCAAATCAAAACGCCTTATTACAGTAATAAATAATGAATTTAATTTAATTAATAAATTTCCTCCTTCTACCGAATCATTACCTAAAATTATCCCAATAATTCCTCCTGAAATATTATTTAAATTAGAAAAATACGATATTTTAGAAAAAGATGTTAAATCATGGATTTGGAGAACTATACCACAAATTAATCCATTAGAAAAAAGAATTTCAGAGGAAGAAATAGATAAAATTAATGCTTATAAATTATTAAAGCCTTTACTTGGAAATCCTAATTTAGCAAATACTTTAAGAACAATGGATATTGCAAATGGATGTGGTGTTCAATGTGATACTTGTTTAGCTGATTCAAGTAATATTTCTTCTAAATTTACTTATGAATCTTTAGAAAAATTGTTCAAAGACAAATTATTTACAGGGGATTATGATTCAAGTGCTGATATCCTGAAAAATGGTATGTTGCAGAGTGATTCATTGAGGATCGGAAGCTCAGGAGATATATCCGATCATCCTGATGCAATAAAAATAGTTAATATGATTTTAGAAGAAACTAAAGGATTAGATGAATATAGACAAAAAAAAGAAAATAGACATAAAATAAGTGTATTTACTAATTATAGACCATCTAGAGAATCTACTCTTGATGCATTTATAGATTTAGCTACACAAAATCCAAGGTTGCATTTAACAATCTCACTTCCTTTAAATATAAATCCTCACGTAAATGAAGAATTCAAGAAATACTTAAAAAAAAGAGAAAATTTATTTTATTTTTCTAAAGAAACACTAGAAAATTTTTCCAAGGACCCAAATCATAAAGGTGATCCACCAATTAGATATATTAAAAAACCAACTAATGTATCTATAACAGATATAGGACCAGAAGGCAATAATAGTTCATTTAGTACCGGAAGAACAATAGATGAAACTATTCTTGAAGCAAGAAAAATTCCAACTATTGAAAAAAATAGAAGTATTGATCATTCACAAAGAGGATATGTAAAACCTTATTTAAATCCAGACTCCCTTTGGCTTATGACATATACTACAATATTTGAATCTCATACATTAAGAGCTTTTACTCCTATTACTAAAAAAAATATTAACCATATTTCAAATCTAACATATCACCCTGGATTTAAAGAACAACCTATTGCTTGGTCAAAAATTCCTACAACTAATTTAAAACCTTATAAAGATATTTTAAAATCCATTAGAATTGGTGCTGGATATCAAGAAAGACCTGTTACAATTGTTTCATAATTTTTAATTTAAATAACAAACACTAAAAACAATAATTAAAAAAACTAAATAAAAAAAGAAAAATTAACTTAAAACTTCCATTGAACCAAACTTTCCTGGTGAGAGTTGTAATGTTCCATTATACTCACTGCACCATCCATTTGAGATTTTAATACTGCTTCCTACTGATACTTTTCCAATATCATCATTCCATAAAGCAATAATAACTTTTCCTGTATCATCTTCACCAGTAAAATTACATACTTGAAGCTCTCCGCCTCTAACATCTCTTGGTTCTTCTTTGTCAACAATCTTTAAAGTAATGTCTGTTACTTTTGTCTTATCTCCTAATTCGTTTACTTTCATAATTTAATCACAAATTTTTGATTCTGGAATAGTTTAAAAAATTATCTAAAAAATTAATTTGAAATTATATAAAAAGAAATTACCTAGGTGGATTTCCAACAATTAATTCTAAATCAGAAAAGGCTTGTGACTTTTGCAAATGATCTTCACTAATCCCTATTTTATAGTCAAAACTTTTATGATAAAAATATACTTTATCTTCAATTTTCTTACATGTTCCCATCCCTGCTACCCTATATGGATCAATATTTCCAATAATTGGAGGAAGCATTTTATCATTTATTTTCTCACGTGTATACTCAATTTTATAGGTATGAAGTAATGAATCTAAAATATACGCATGTGTTTTACGCATATTTGTTGAAAATATCCTAATTACAGGTTTTTCTTCAACACCAACATATACTTGTACTACTTTGAAATCTTCATTATCTGCAAAAGGAACATGTATATCTTCAATTTTTCCCATAAAAAGAATAATTAAAATTTACCCTATAAAAGTTTCTTTCAAATTTTGCGTCAAAACTTAAATTTTTCCTTGATTCCTTTTTGATATCTGATAAGAAGTAATATTATTCCAAAGAATAATCCTGTCAATGCCATTGTCATTATCAAGAACTGTAATGAAGTTTTATCAATAATTATTCCTGCAATTGCAATTGCAATTATTCCAAATAATGACATTACCATGGAATAAATACTTATTACTGTAGCTCTGATCTTTTTTCTTAATTTATGTACAAGTGCATTATTGAGTATCAACATACTCATCATAATAAAACCACCTGCTAACCCTCTTGCAAGTATGAATGTATACTTATTTGAAAAATACATCAAAACGAAGAACAATATACTTCCAAAAAATGAAATCATTATTGCTTTTTTCTCTTTGAACTTTTTTTCTATCGTATGACTCAAATTCATGGCAACAGTTTGAAGTATTATTGAAAAAAAAGCAACAATTCCAATCTGTTCAATAATAAATCCTTTTTCTAAAATATATGGACCACCAACTAATTGTTGATATATTTGATCAATACAATAACTTATTACTGTAAAAATAATAATCCAGATAATTTTATTATGTTTTTTCACATAATTAATTCCCTCTTTCATCTGATCAATATGTTCAATTATTGCAAATTTCCTTTTTTTTGGTAATATTTCAAACAGAGTTAATGAATGAAGAAACAAGAAGACACCAAAAAATATGCTTACATAATATGGATATTTAATATTTTTAGTATAGAGATATGGCGCCAAAAAAGCTGAACCTACCAAGACTACTAAAAATAATGATTGTTGTCTGCTTGAAATTTTTAAGTATTCCTTTTCCCTTTTTATTGCCTTTAGACTATCAAACATCAAAGCATCCCATGCACCTGATAGAAATGCCTGTCCAATACCAAATACAATAGATGAAATAATAAAATAGAAAAGCGTAGATGAAAAAGTTAATATTAATATACCCATCAAATATAGAAATAAACCCATTGAAACAGATTTTTTTCTTCCATACAAATCTGCAAATGCACCAGTAGGAATTTCACATAATAAAGTGGCAAGCAATCCTATACCTGCTGTGAGACCTATATCAAAATATGATAGTCCATAATATTGATAATAAAATATAGCTATGGGTATAAAAAACAAAGTAAATCCCGCAATAACATAGAGAACATTTATTTTGAAGATATTTCCCTTATATTTTGATTTTGTATCCTCATTCATCAATGGTGTAAAGAATGGTTTATTTAAAAAATTTTTTAAGTTTTAAAAAATAAATAATTTTAATTAAACTTTATTTTGGAGGCTCTCCAACAATTAATTCCAAAGGAGAATAAAGAGAAGGTTCAATTTTTTTCAAATGATCTCCATCTATCCTCATTTCATAATCAGTACTAAATCCATAGAAATAAACTCGATTATCAATTTTTTTACATTTCCCCATCCCTATTGCATTATATTCTTTACCCTGAACAAAACTTTGAACAGGAACCAAATATTGAGAACCTATTACTTCTGGAACTGCTTTAATAGAATAATCTTTAAGTAACTCTAATAATATTTTCATATGTGACTTTTCACTTAAAGGAGCTACTCTCATAACTGGAGTTTCTTCTTGTCCAACATACACTTGAACTACTTTGTATTCTATGCCATCTTCATCAGGTAATTGAATCTCTTCTGTCATTTTATAAATGCGAATTATAAGTAATATAAAAAGAATTCTAAAATAATTTTCTAACTATTTCTTTTACTTAGATTCACAATAGAATATATCAACACCACACCAGCAAAATACTGACTTGGTGCTAAAACTACTTTATACAATACTGCATCAATTACAACTGCCAATAATGGAAATACTAATTCTAGAAGTGTAGATATCTTTGCCTGCGTTTTTTGCAGACCTTTATAATATAGCCACAATGCAACCATTCCTGTTGAGAGTGCAATGAATATGAATTGAGAAATCTGTGAAAGATTTACATCAAATAATAATGCCTGTTTTTTTAAAACAAAAACAGCCAATAGTGCAAAAACTGATGTAAATATGAATCTAAGTCCTGTTGCAATTGTATGTGTTGTTTCTCGTAAAAGCATCTTTGAAAATACTGTTGATGTCCCCCATGCAAATGCTGCACCTAGAGCAAGTAATGCTGCCATAATAGTTCCACTTCCTGTATTAATATTTACAACACCATTTGGAAAAGTAACAAAATATGCAGATACCAATGCTAAAGCAGCCCATTTAAAATAATTTTTATTTAATTTCTCCTTTAAGAAAAAATGTGCTGCTGAAATTGCAAATATAGGTTGAAGTTTCTGCAATAAATAAACAACACTAAATGGGATAAAATTCACCCTTGCAAGTGCAGATGTAAACCATAATGTTCCTAAAAGCCCACTTAGTATTCCAATTACTACTGAGAGAAGGACTATTTTCTTTGTAAAAATCTTTTTTTTAAATAAACTAGGAAGCACAAATGGACTTATTATAATAACACCAATTATATGTTCATAAAAAACAATTATTATTGCAGGAAGGACGTATAAATTTCGTCTGATAATCCCATCAAGTGCCCATAATATTGCTGCAAGAACTATTAATATAGAACCATTATTAAGATGCTTTTTCATTGAAAAATGAATTTGTTAGTTGATTAAAAAGTTTACGCAGGAGCAGTTTTGTTTATTATAATATTCATCTTAATATTTTTAATATGTTATTGAATAAGTACTTCAGAGCTACGCTCTTTATTGTAGCAAGCTCTATGAGCTTGCATATGGAAGAGAAAAAAGATGAAATCTTTTTTCCTTGTATTGATGAAAATAATTTAAAATAGAACCCATTGCTTCAAAAATATTTCATTTCTTTATACTCTAACTTTTCAGTAAGCTTTAAATACAAGTATATAATAATACAGAGCATTGGGTGGAGGTTTTATGAAGACTAAACATATAATTATAGTAGCATTTACATTTTTAATACTTATTTCTAGTGCCTTTGCAATTGATTTTACAATAGAAATGACTTCTGTCCAGAATGATATTTTCTTAGATGAAAGTGCAGAATTTAATTTGACAATAATTAATATCAAAGACGAAGCAGATGTTTATCAAGCATATACTACTGATATTGGATGGTATATCAGTACTAGTGAACCTCTTGGACTTTTAGAACCCGGAGAGAAAAAAGAAATTACAGTAAAACTTACACCTAATGCATGGGCAACAATTGGACCTCAAAAAATAACATTTATTATAAAATCAAGAAATGGAGAAACCAAACAGCAAAGTGAAATTCCTATTTTTGTAAAACCATGGGACTATGTTGGACGAGAATACGTCCCTTCTTTCGAACTAAGATTAACAATACCTGAAATAATTGATCCTAGAGCACAAAGTGTCCCTGTTGAAATCAATATGAGAAATAGGAACAGACTTAATGCAGAAGGCATGAAACTAATTATTAAAAGTTCATTTTTTAATAAAGAAAGAATAATAAATATTGCACCATTAGAAGAAAGATCTGAAGAATTCAGTTTCCCAATAGATAAACTTACTCAACCACAAGATATAGATGTAGAAGCAATATTATTTTTTAAAAATAATTCAATAAGCTCAAAAAGAAAAACTGTCAAAATAACTGAATATAGTGATTTAATAAAAACAGAAGAAACAAACAAATACTTCTTTAAAGAAACCAAAGAAATCAAAATAGTAAATGATGGAAATGTTATGGCACAGGAAAAATATAAAGTCCCAATGACATTCTGGGAAGCAAAATTCAGCAAAGGTAATCCTGAACCTTCAGTTATAAAAGAAAATGGGAAAAAATATTTTATTTGGGATCTTAATCTTAATCCACAAGAAGAATACAAAATAAATCTTGATACAAATTATAGATTAGTACCTTATCTATTTTTTATAATAATAATATCATTTGCTCTATATTATATTAATAGGAGCCCAATTGTTTCAAAAAAAAATGCTTTAATTATAAATACACCTTCAGGTGGAATATCTGAATTAAAAATAGTTCTCCATATAAAAAACAGAACACAAGAACTAATAAATAACATTCATATAACTGATAAGATTCCTAAATTAGCAGAACTTGTAAAAGAATCAAGTATCGGAACAATTGAACCTACAAAAATTCTAAAACATGATAGAAAAGGAACTTTGATTAAATGGGAAATTCCAAATCTTGAACCATATGAAGAAAGAGTCATAACTTACAGAACACGTTCAAAACTAAACATAGTTGGTGGAATAGTTCTTCCAGCATACAAAGTTAAATTTGATACTAAAAATGGCAAAGAAAGAGTCATTTACTCAAATAAATGCGATGTAAGAATTGAATATTAATTTTATTTTTATTATTTATTAGTAGTAATATTTAAATATAACTTCTGACAGTACTTTTAAATATGACTGATAAACCTGAATCAAGACTTGAAAAATTCATAGCAGAAACACTTATTCCCAATCATCAAAATCTTGATGGTATTGATACTAATATATCAGATGTATTTAATAGAATATCTGATTTTTATGCCCTTTCATAAATTATAAAATCTCAAAATATTACTAACTCAAAAAGAATTGAAGAGTTAGAAAGAATTTCTAGTTTATTTGCTCAATTATATACAGATCTTGCATACTTGTCACCCTTACCTGAAAAACATGATGTTGAGAAATCTAGATACTTTCAAGAAGAAGGAAAAGTTTTTGGAGGTAAAAGAAAATACTTTAATGAAAAAATAGATACAGATTCTACTTATGCTCATCTATTTCAATTATCAATTAAAATAAATGATTATGCTGAAACATATCATGATTCATCTTTTGAAAACCCTAGTTTTTTAAGTATTCTAACAAAAAATACAACAAAAAAAAACCAATTAAAAATAAGACCTGCGTTATCAAAAGCACTACATAATCTAGAAAGTACTTTTGTTAATTTATTATATGTAAATAATGAAGACGTAAATTACGAAGGTGAATTTTTTGATGAATTTGATGTGCATAAAACTGCTGCAAAAGATAATTTATATTTTAAACATTCTGATTTAAGACTATATAATAAACCAAATGTAGATTTACAAAAAAGTCCAGATTTAGAATAAATAAAGAATAATTTAGTTAAATCATTTCTTTTGTTTTTTTCCAAGGGAAATTTAATTTCTCTAAAATATTGATTATTTTATTTCTCCCTTCACCATTTAATCCTTTCCAATCAATAATTGCTAGCTCTGCAGGTTTTGTTGATCTATTTATCATCTGTTTGACCATGTCCTCATTCATTGCATCCACAAAATGTTTTGGACAAATATGAGACATACAAATGTCTGTAACAAACTCTACCTTATTAAAATTATGACAATAATGAGTCCCACCAAAACCAATAGCAACTTTATAATCTCGATTTAAATCCAAATCAAGTGTTTTTAATAATGTCTGAGCAACAATTTTTCCTATTTCTTTGTCAATCCATTCATTTTTTGTTGATCCAATTTCTACATAAACTACTGGTGTTTTTAGAAATGGTCCATGATGTGTAGACTCAAGTGTAATATCATATGTTGATTCCGTGTAATTTCTTTTTAAATTATTAAAATATTTTTTTAAAAATAATGGTGCACTATAACATATTTCAGCCTCACGTCCACCCATTTCATTATTAGAATAATTACCAATAAAATGTCCGCTTAAACTTGGTTTTCCTGAAACTGCAGAATGTTTAGATATAACAACAATCAAATCAGAATCTAAATCTTTATCAAATTCCTCAAACGTGATATGTTTTTTATCAGTCAATAATAAATCAACATCATTAAATTCTGTTTGTGTATTGAATACTTGATTTCCATCAAATGATTTTGTAGTTTCCTTAAAATTTATTAATTTAAGTAAATTTTCTCTTATGTTATTAGATGCTAAATCAGCCATACTTGAGAGAATAGATATTTTCATTTTATATTAAAAATCTTTAAACTATATTAAATTAATTATGTTCAAAAATAGAGCATTTATCGTGTTAAAATAGTGTTAATTATACCCAAAAAGGCATAAATTTATATAGTAAATGTGGTTTTCCTATATTCCTTAGGGGGAATACAGTTATTTGATTAGTAAGTTTCACTGTAAAGTGATAAATAATACTAACATTTATAAATAGCCTGTATTTACCAACAAAAAATATTAAGTTTAAAATAATTAAGGAGGCATAAAAAATGAAAAAAACATTTGCAATTTTAATGGTTGTTATGGCTTTAGCTGTATCAAGCGTTATGGGAGCACTTCAGTTTACACTTGATGATTCAAATGTTCACGTTGGACAAGGAGAATCAGTAGACGTAGAGCTAATAGTAACAAATAATGCAGTACCTGTTGTAGGTCTTGTAATTGATGTAGAGGAATACTGTAGAGAACACGCAGATCCTAACTACGGATGTAATGTAGGAGACGCATACTCACCTGCAGAACTTGACGTAGTTGTAACATCACCAACAGACGTAGACGGTAAAGCTACAATAACTTTAACACACGACGGAAGCGATGTTTTCGGAAACTATCACTTTACAATCTGTGATGATTCAGAAGATAATTGTGGAGAAGGTGGAGCAAGTGTAACAGGAGATGCTTACATCCCTGAATTCACAGCAATTGGTGCAGGTTTAGCATTACTTGGTGCAGGATTATACACAGCTAAAAGAAGAAAAAAGAACTAAATTTTTTAGTTTTTTATTTTATTTTTTTTTAATAATTTTTCTAAAGTTTTAATTAATTCAAACATATAATTTCTACAAACACTTATTTTATAATTCATCATTACTAAAAAAGCAAAGAATTTGCTTTCTTTCCCATGATACTCTCCACCCTAAAGGGTGGAGTATCTTTTAAATCTACCATGATTTCAATCTAGTTTGTTGCCAATAATCATATTTTCTTTTAACATCAAAATAATCATAATTTCCTTGACATTTTGTGATGTAATGTTCTATCA
>JABHHN010000080.1 GCA_018671515.1 archaeon
AAATCAGTAACTTTTTTATATTTGGACACAATTATTTTCATTAGCAGATCTCCTCCTCAACAAAATGGTTTTGAACTACTATTTATTGACGAGGAACTGCTACTTATATTTTTCTAATTCGAAGAGGGTTTCATATTAGCCGTTGTTACCCAAATATAAAAACTACAATAAACATTTTTATATTTATCAAATTTCATGTATTAATATGATAGATATCAGCAAGAGACTTCTTTACTATAAAAGAGAAGATGTAAGAGAAGCAATAACATCTTCATGTGATGAAAAAGAAGTTGCTACTAAATTTTCTACTTATTTTGGAAAAAGACCAGATATGATCCAATATCCTGGTGAAATTTTCGATATGGTAAAAAAAGGAGCAACTAGTTTTCATGTTTCTGAAGAACATTGGTTCAATCCTCTTGATCTTAAGACAGGAATAAATAAAAGTCAACTCGATGAATTAAGAAAAGGATGGGATCTTGTCCTTGATATAGATTGTCCTAATTGGGAATTTTCTAAACTTACTACTTATTTATTTATTGAAGCATTAAAAAAACATGATATAAAATCAATTTCATGTAAATTTTCAGGAAATAAAGGATTCCATATTGGTGTCCCATTTAATGCATTTCCTAAAAAAGTTGGAAATATTTTAATGAAAGACTGGTTCCCTGAAGGGCCAAAAAGAGTTACTGAATATCTACTACATTACATAAGCAAAGAACTTATCACACAAAATAAAAATGAAATAATATTTGATGAAAAAATAAAATACAGTATTGACCAACTTTCTTCTATGCTTGATATTAAAAAAAATCAATTGGTCTTCAAATTAAAATGTAAAAAATGTGGAACAGAAAAAAAAGAAAATAAAAAAACTCAATATGAATATGTATGCCCTAAATGTGATTTTAGAAAAAATAGTGATATAAAAGAAAAAGTATCTACATGTCAAAAATGTAATTCATTCATGCAAATTTATGAACATAATAAGAATAAATGTGAAAATTGCAAAAGTATTGAATTTGTTGAAGTAAATGATTTCAATCCTCTATCTGTTGTAGATGTTGATACAGTATTAATCTCATCAAGACATCTTTATAGATCACCTTATAGCTTTAATGAAAAATCAGGTTTAGTATCTATTGTCATACCAATTAATAGTGTATTAAATTTTAAAAAAGATTCTGCCAAATCAGAAAATATCAAAATAAATCCTGATTTAAAATTTTTAGATAATTCAAAAACTAATGCTAGTGAAGCCACTGAACTTTTCATAAAAGCAATTGATTGGAAACCAGAAATAAATGACACAGATTATGAGAAAAAATTCTCTAAAAAAAAATTTGATATCCCTGAAAATGCAATTCCAATAACTTTGTTTCCTCCTTGTATACTAAAAATTCTTGAAGGTTTAATTGATGGAAGAAAAAGATCTATGTTTATTCTTTTAAATTTTTTAAGATCTGCAGGTTGGGAATATGATAAAATTGAAAATATTATGGAAGAATGGAACGAAAAAAACCAAGAAAAATTAAAAGAGGTATTAATCAAAGGACATATAAGATATCACAAAACAAAAAAAAAATCAATACCACCTCCAAATTGTAAAAAATATTATCAAGATCTTGGTGTTTGCAATCCAGATAATTTATGTAATAGAATTAAAAATCCTATAAATTATTCTTTAAGAAAATCTTTTTCAGGCAAAAATAAAAACACTGAAAAACTTACAAATGAACAAAAAGAAATAAGAAAAAAATATAGACAAAAATTAAGAAAAGAACAAAAAGCCAAAAAAAAAGATTGAAAAAATTAATAAACTTGACCAAATATCAAAAGAAATAAGATGAAAATAAAAAGACAAGAAACTAAAGGAAAAAACGGAAAAGTACTTGTTGTTGGTGGAAGTAAAGATTATGTAGGAGCACCATATCTCGCAGCAATGGCTGCCTTTAAAACTGGTGTTGATTTAGTAACTGTCTGCGCACCTGAAAAAGTTTCTTGGACATTGAATTCTATGTCACCTGATTTAATTACAAAAAAAATGCTTGGTGAAGAGCTTGATCTTAGTCATGTAAAAGAAATCCTATCATTATGTGAAAAAAATGATGTCCTTCTTATTGGAAATGGATTAGGAGAAAAAAAAGAATTTGTAAATAAAATAATCAGAAATTGCACTATCCCTATGGTTATTGATGCAGATGCAATCAAAGTTATTGATGTAAGTCTTATTGAAAATTCAATAATTACACCACATAGCAAAGAATTTGAGATACTATATAATAATAGCACTAGAAAAAAAGATTTTCACGAAAATAATGAAGACAATATTAAAACTA
This sequence comes from archaeon, assembly GCA_018671515.1. Classification (GTDB taxonomy): domain Archaea; phylum Nanobdellota; class Nanobdellia; order Woesearchaeales; family GW2011-AR15; genus JABHHN01. The sequence goes on from JABHHN010000080.1 coordinate 2,343, forward strand.
TCCAAAAAATAATGAACAATAATGTAATATTATTAAAAGGAAAACATGATATAATTTTTACAAGACATAGAAAACATACAAATAAAACAGGTACTAATACTATGACTGTTGGAGGAACAGGTGATGTACTTGCAGGTATATGTGCTGGTCTTTTATCCAGATCTAAAAAATTCTTTGATTCTGCAAAAGATTCTGCATATATTAATGGTAAAACTGGAGAATATTGTCAAAAACAATACGGCGTCACATATTTAGCATCAGATATGTTAAATGAAGTTAAAAAATTCTTATGGTAAAATATGAATGTAATTAATATAGTATAGATATAAGGAAAGATAAGTAAAAATAATAATAAATCTTATATTAATACCCTTTTCCTCTAAACCCCTCATCATTAAGTTTATAAATACCTAATATTTCCGGTTGGCTACTGATAATCATTTAAACTTAATTCAAAATAAGTTTATAGAACCTGAAAAGAAAATTGCTAAAGTTTTTCTTTAGGCTTTTTTAAAAAATAGGTTCTTAATTTAGAAAAATAAACATAGAGATAGAAATATGCCAAACACAAGACATCCAAGAATGGGATCATTACAATTCTGGCCTAGAAGAAGAGCCAAAAAAGCTTATGCTAAAGTCAGAACTTTTACAAAGATTAATAAAACAATTCCAGTTGGATTTGCAGGATATAAAGTTGGTATGACACATGTCTCATACATAGATAATAAAAAATCTTCACCAACTAAAGGAGAAGAAGTTTCTGTTCCTGTTACAATCATTGAATGTCCACCAATTAAAATATATTCAGTAAGATTTTATAAAAAAACATCATACGGTCTTAAAGTTGTAAATGAATTCTTAGCACCAAATCTTGATAAAGAACTTAGTAGAAAAGTAACTTTACCTAAAGAAAATAAAAAAGAAAAAATAGAAGATATAAAGGCAGAAGAATATGATGAAATTAATGTTCTATTATATACTAAACCAAAAACAACTAATCTTGGAAAAAAGAAACCAGAAATATTTGAAATGGGACTTGGTGGTTCAAATCAAGAAAAATTAGATTATATAAAAGAAAATTTAGAAAAAGAAATTTTAGTTGAAAATATATTTGAAGAAGGTCAATTAATTGATACCCATGCTATAACAAGAGGTAAAGGGTTTCAAGGAACAACAAAAAGATTTGGTACTGCTATAAGAGGAAGAAAAGTTGAAAAACATAAACGTGGTGCAGCAAATCTTGGTGCTTGGACTCCTTCAAAAGTTGCTTATTCAATAAATCATGCAGGAAAACAAGGATTTAACACAAGAACACAATATAATTCAAGAATATTAAAAATTTCAAACGAGCCTTCTGAAATCCAACAAGCAGGTGGAATCGTAGCATTTGGTGAAGTTAAAGGTCCATACATACTTGTAAAAGGATCAATAACTGGACCTAAAAAAAGATTAATAATTTTTAAACATGCATTAAGATACAATAAAGCAAAATTAGGAGAAGCTCCTTCAATTGCACATATAAGTACAGATTCAAAACAAGGATGATTACATTGAAAACACAAATAAAATCAATAGAAGGAAAAGATATTAAAGAAGTATCTCTACCAGGACAATTCAATGAAAAAATAAGACCTGATCTTATTAAAAGAGCGGTCCTTGTAATACATGCTAATAATAGACAAGCTTACGGTGCATATTTTGATGCTGGTACAAGAAATCCTTCAAAAACATCAAAAAGAAGAAGAGATTATAAAACATCATATGGTCATGGTATTTCAAGAGTCCCTAGAAAAATTTTAAGCTACAGTGGAACAAGATTCAATTGGGTAGGAGCATTTGCACCTCACACTGTCGGTGGTAGAAAAGCACATCCACCAAAAGCAGAAAAAATATGGGATAGAAAAATAAATAAAAAAGAAAGAAGAAAAGCAATCAGATCCGCTTTAGCTGCAAGTGTAGATAAAAATACAGTTAAAGAAAGAGGACACATTTTTGAAGATTATCCTATTGTTATTGAAAATAAATTTGAAGAAATGAAAAACACAAAAGAAGTTATTTCATTTCTTAATAGTATAGGATTAGAAAAAGAACTTCTAAGAGCTGGAAAAAAGAAAATCAGAGCAGGAAGGGGAAAATCTAGAGGAAGAAAATATAAAACTAGTGTTGGTCCTCTTTTAGTAGTTTCAAAAGAATGTAATCTTCTTAATTCAGCAAGAAATATTCCTGGAATTGATGTTGAAATTATTACAAATTTAAACGCTGAAATGTTAGCACCTGGAACAGATGTAGGAAGATTAACAATATATACTGAAAATGCAATTTTAAGAATTGAACAAGAAAGATTATTCACTGATAATCCTAAAATTGTAAAAGAAAAAATTGCTCTTAAACAAAAAGAAGAAATCAAAGTTAAAGAGGATAAAAAATGAGTATAGAAATCATAAAATATCCATTATCAACAGAAAAATCCATTAGAAAAATGGAATCTGATAATACTTTAGTTTTCATTGTAGAAAAAAAATCTAATAAAAATGAAATCAAAAAAGCTATTGAAGAATTATATGGGGCAAAAGTTTTAACAGTAAACACCCTTATAACTCACAATAATAAAAAGAAAGCATATGTCAAATTTTCAAATGAAACTCCAGCTATTGATATTGCAACAAAAATAGGATTAATGTAAAATGGGAAAAAATTTAATTCAGCAAGCAAGAGGAAAAGGAAGCCATACATACAAAGCACCTAGTTTTAAGTATAGAGCAGAAGTCAAATATACTAATAAATATTCAAATGGTATAGTTGTAGATTTTGTAAAATGTAGAGGTCACTCAGCACCACTTGCACAAATAAAATTTGAAGATGGTGAAATAGGATATAATATTGCTGCAGAAGGAATAAAAGTAGGAGATGTTGTAACTATAGGAGAAGATGCAAAACCAACTTCTGGAAACACATTATTATTAAGAAATATACCAATAGGTACTTCAGTTTTTAATATAGAAAGTAAACCTGGAGATGGTGGAAAATTTGTCAGAAGCAGCGGTACACTTGCAAAAATCGTTTCACATAATGATAATAAAGTAACAATAATATTACCATCAAAAAAGAAAAAAGAATTCAATTATAATTGCAGAGCAAGTATAGGAATAGTATCTGGTGGAGGAAAGAAAGAAAAACCTTTCTTAAAAGCAGGAACAAAATTCCATTACATGAAAGCAAGAAATAAATTATATCCAATAACAAATGCAATCGCAATGAATGCAGTTGATCATCCATTCGGTACATCAAGATCATCTAAAAAAGGTAGACCTGATATTGCAAGGAAAAATGCACCTCCTGGTGCAAAAGTTGGTAAAATTAGACCAAGAAGAACAGGAGTAAGGAAATAAAAATGGCAAATCAAGAATTTAGGTATAAAGGAAAAAGTACAGATGAACTGAAAAATATGTCCATTGAAGAATTTTCAAAAATTGTTCCAAGCAGACAAAGGAGAAGCCTGAATAGAACATTAGGTCCTGAAATGAAAAAAATATTAACTGCAGTCGAGAAAGGAAAAAAAGAAGTTAAAACTCATGGAAGAGATGTAATTATTGTTCCTCAGATGATTGGATTAAAAATTTTAGTACATAATGGTAAAACATTTGTACCTGTCACAATAGTCACTGAAATGCTAGGTCATTACTTAGGTGAATTTTCATTGACAAGAAATAGAGTAGCACATAATGCACCTGGTATTGGATCAACAAGAAGCAGTGCAAGTGTTTCAGTAAGATAAAAATGATATACAGATTAGCAACTAAAGATTTGGGAGAGAACTCCGCATATGCAGTAGGTAAGAATCTAGATATTTCCTTTAAAGAATCAAGTGAAGTTTGTAGTTTTGTTAGAAATAAAGGAGTAGGTATTGCAAAAAGAATGCTTGGATCAGTAATCGTTGGAAAAATGGCCGTACCATTTAAGAAATATAATGATGATCTTGCACACAAACCAGGTATTAGTTCAGGAAGATATCCAATGAAATGTGCAGGCGAAATTTTAAAAATTATAAAAAGTGCTGAAAGTAATGCATTAAATAAAGGTCTTAATACTAATGATTTAGTTATAACACATATTTGTGCTCATAAAGCATCAACACCTTATCATTCTGGAAGACAGAGAAGAAGGAAGATGAAAAGATCACATATTGAAGTTGTAGTCAAAGAACAAAAAGTTGAAAAAAAAGAAAAAACAACTAAAAATAATCCAACAAAAAAATCAATTTCAAGAGAAGATAAAAAATGATAGAGAAAGATATAATCCAGAAAAATTTAAAACATTTCAGAATTAAAGACTATATAAGAAGTACTCTAAAAGATGTTGGAATTAGTGAAATTAATATTCAAAGAACACCTTTAGGTGAAAAAATCATAATCAAAAGTTCAAGACCAGGATTAGTAATTGGTGGTAGTGGTTCAAATATAAAAAAATTAACAAAGAATCTAAAATCAATTTTTAACCTAGAAAACCCACAAATTGAAATTGGTGATGTTCCAAACATAAACTTGGTATCAAGTATTGTTGCAGAAAGAATCGCTAGTGCTTTAGAAAGGTTTGGTACTATGAGATTCAAAGGTATTGGACACAAAGCTATGTCTGATGTAATTGGAGCTGGTGGATTAGGAATTGAAATTTTAATATCTGGAAAAATCCCAAGTGCTAGAGCAAGAGTATGGAGATTTTATCAAGGATATTTAAAAAAATGTGGTCAAATAGCTATAGATAATGTTGACGTTGCTTATAAAATTGCAAATTTAAAAACAGGTATTGTTGGTATTAAAGTTAGTATAATGCCTCCTGGAACTAAATTACCTGATGATATAACAGTTTATAAAAAAGAAGTTGAAAAAGTTGTTGAAGAAGAATTAAAATCTGAACCTAAAGATCTTAAAGAAGAGATTAAAAAGGAAAAAGCAAATAAAAAAACAATTAAGCCTGAAGAAAAATGAAATTAAAAGAATTAAAAGAAAAATCAGTAAGTGAACTAGCAGTTACTCTTAATGATTTGAGAAAAGAATTAATAAAATTAAATACTCAGGTTGCTACTGGAACAACATTAAAAAGTCCTGGACAGGTTAAAAAAATAAAAAAAACAATCGCTAGAATACTTACACTTATCAATCAAAAATCACAAAAAGAAGATATCAAAAAATAATAAAGGAAAATAATGACTGAAATAGATCCATTAACAGGCTTGCCAAAAGAGTTAGGAACTTGGGAAGACATCGCAAAAGAAAATCAAAATATTGAAATTTATATTGTCAAAAAAAAATTTGGAAAAAAATACACAATCATTGAAGGTATCGATACTAAAGAAATTGATATCAAAAAAATCAGAAAAGACCTAAAAAACAAGCTTGCTTGTGGTGGAACAGATAAAGGAGGAAAAATTGAACTCCAGGGAGACCACAGAAAAAAAGTAAAAGAAATATTAGGAAATTTAGGTTTTGCAGCTGAAACAATGACAATCAAGTGATGATAACAAAAAGTGAATTCATCGGAAAAAAAGCATGTGTAAAATATGCAAAAGAAGAATTTATTGGAATAATCATCAATGAAACAAAAAACACAATCACAATTCAAACAAGCAGAGGCAAAAAAAAATTATTGAAATTAAATTCAATAATAAATATAAATAACCAAAAAATCCTCGGCAAAGACATAATAAAAAGACCGGAAGATCGAATAAAAAAATGAAAACAGAAAACTTAAGCAGAAGAGGAAGAACATTCACAGGTACTGTCAAAACTTTTAAAATGCAAAAAACTGCAACTATTAGTTGGGATAGAAAAGTAATAGTACCTAAATATGAAAGATATGAAACAAAAACTTCCAAAATTAAAGCTCATGTTCCAGAAGAATTTAAAGATATAAAAGAAGGCTACAAAGTAAAAATTATGGAATGTAGACCAATAAGTAAAACTAAAAAATTCGTTGTGGTCGAAGTATTAGAAAAATGAAAGCATCAAAATCAAGAGTAACAAAAGCTTTGCCAGTAGGCGCACAAGTAATGACTTGTGACAACTCAGGAGCAAAAAAAGTAGAAGTTTTATCTGTTAAAGGATATAAAGGTGTTCATAGAAGAAAACCATCTGCTAAAGTTGGAGATTTAGTAACTGTTACTGTAAAAAAAGGAAAACCAGATATGGTAAAGCAAGTATTTTTTGGTGTTGTTGTAAGACAAAAAAAAGAATATAGAAGACCTAATGGTATGAGAGTAAAATTTGAAGATAATTCAATAGTTGTCCTAAAGGATGATAAAGGTAATCCAAAAGGAACTATATTTAAAGGTCCTATCGCAAAAGAAGCTACTGAAAAGTGGCCAGGTATTGCAAAGGTAGCAAGTATAATATTATAATTGAATAAAAATGGAAAAAAAATTCGTAGTTTCATGGAAAGGAAGTAAGAAACCTAATAAGCAAAGAAAATACATTGCAAATGCTCCTAATCATATAAGTAGCAAAATGATATGTTCTATGCTTTCAGATGAACTAAAAAAGAAACATAATAAAAATAATTTGAGGGTCATAAAAGGAGATAGAGTTAAAATCCTTAGAGGACAATTCAAAGGAAAATCAGGTAAAGTAGAAAATGTTAATATAAAAACAAAAAAACTTTACATTGAAAATATAGAATTACAAAAAAAAGATGGAACAAAAACTCAATATCCAATCCACCATTCAAATGTTATGATTACTGAATTAAATCTTAAAGATAAAAAGAGATCTGAAATAATCAAAAGAAAATAAACTAGAGGAAAAAAATGACACACATGAAAGTTCAGATGGCTCCAACAACATGGAGAATAAAAAGAAAAGGAGCTAAGTTCGTATTAAGATCAAATCCTGGAAAACAGACAGAATTGTCTATGCCTGTTTCACTTGTATTAAAAAATATTTTAAAGAAGTGTAAAACTACAAAAGAAGTCAAGAGCATTTTAAATGAAAATGAAGTAATAATTGATGGAAAAAGAAGAAAAGATTATAAATATCCTCTTGGAGTCATGGATGTAATTTCATTTCCAATAACTGATGAACATTATAGAATGATAATAACTGAAAAAACAAGACTTGATTTAATAAAAATTGATAAAAAAGAATCTAAATTAAAACCAACAAAAATAATTGGTAAAAAAATATTAGGTAAAGATAAAATTCAACTTAATTTATTTGATGGAAGAAATATAACAATTAAAAAAAATGACTATAGTGTAGGAGATACAATAGTATTTAAACTTCCAGAGCAAGAAATAAAAGAAAAATTTTCAATGGAAAAAGGCAATTTTGTTTTCTTATATAAAGGAAAAAAGAAAGGCGAACAAGGAACTATTGAAGAAGTTAAAGAAGGAAAAATCAAAATAAAAAATGCAAATGGAGACATAATCATGACTGAAAAAGAATATGCATTTGTCATTGGAAAAAATAAACCTTTTGTAAAAATAACGAATTAAAATGAATAAAATACAACAACTTAGAATAGAAAAAATCACTTTAAATATAGGTGCTGGAACTGACCAGAAACTATTAGAAAAAGGTATGAAATTAATTAAAAATCTAACAGGTATTAGTCCTATAAAAACAAAAACTCTAAAAAGAATTCCTGCATGGGGATTAAGACCTAATTTACCAATTGGATGTAAATTGACACTTAGAGGAGAAAAAGCAATAGAAATTTTAAAAAGATTAATTGTTGCTAAAAAAAATGTATTGAAAAGTTCATGTTTTGATAGTAATGGGAACCTAAGTTTTGGTGTCCATGAATATATAGATATTCCAGATTTAGAATATTCACCAGAAATAGGTATTATTGGTTTACAAATTGCAGTCACTGTAAATAAGCCAGGAACAAGAGTAATGAGAAGAAAAATCAGAAAAAATAAAATTGGTCCTAGACAAAAAGTGACACAAAAAGAAAGTATAGATTATTTTACAAAAGAATTCAATATAAAATTAGAGGAAAAAAATGACAACTAGTGATTCAAAAAAAGTTGTAAAGCAGCTAAAACATAAGCCTGCTAAAATGATAAAATTCAAAAAATATAATACTCCTAAAACTAGATCCTGTGGAAGAAAAAAATGCACAATGTGTGGAAGAACAGGTGTTGGTGGAATGATAAATAGTTATGGTCTTAAATTATGCAGATGTTGTTTTAGAGCAAATGCTAAAGAATTAGGCTTTAAGAAATATAGTTAAATGGTGTTAAAATGAGTTTAAACGATCCCTTAGCAAATGTAATGTCGCAGTTAAATACTGAAGACCGTCTTGGAAAAAAATCCATTACTTCAAATAGTAGTTCAAAAATAATACTCTCAGTATTAAACATACTAAAAGAGAATAATTATATTGGCGAATTCAAAGAAATTGAAACAACAAAAGGAAACGCTGTTGAAATAAATCTTTTGAATAGCATAAATAAATGTGGAGTTATAAAACCTAGATTCAGTGTTGAAGTGGAGAATTTCAAAAAGTATGAAAGAAGATTCTTACCTGCAAAAGGGTTTGGATACTTAATATTAACAACATCAAAAGGAATCATGACACAAGAAAATGCACTGAAAAATGGAATTGGTGGAAAATTACTTGCATATGTATATTGAAAAATGGTAAAAAAAGAATTAAATGTAAAATTTGAAATCCCTCAAGGGGTATCATTAGAAGTTACGCATCCTATTTATAAATTTAAAGGAGAAAAAGGAGAAGTATCTTTAAAGTTAAATGAACCAGTCTTAAAAATTGAGAAGAAGGATAATAATTTAGAATTAAGTTCAATAAAAGGAACAAAAAATGAAAAAAAAATACTATTTACTTACAGATCAAAAATAAAGAATGCTATAGAAGGAGTTCAAAACGGATACTTATATGAATTAAAAGTATGTTCTGGTCACTTTCCTATGAATGTATCTGTAAATAATAATACTATAACTGTTAAAAATTTTCTTGGAGAAAAAGTTCCAAGAGTATGTAAATTTATTTATGATGACGTAAAAGTTCAAGTCCAGGGAGATAAAATAACTGTTGAAGCTGCAGATAAAGAAAGAGCAGGACAAATTGCAGCTAGTATAGAATTACTATGTAGAAGACCTGGTTTTGATCGAAGAATTTTCCAAGATGGTATATATATAACCAAAAAAGCAGGAAAGGAATTATAAAATGAAAGAATCATTAGAACTTAGGAAAAAAATAAAAGCTAGAAAGCCAAAATTTAGAATGCAAAACTCAGGTAGACTTGCAAGACTAGATGATAAATGGAGAAAACCTAAAGGAATTGACTCTAAATTAAGATTAAGATATGCTAGGAGAAAAACAGTTACTCCTGGTTATGGTTCACCAAAAGATGTCAAATATTTAAACAGAAATGGATTTAAAGAAATAATTGTAAACAATGTCAATGATTTAGAAAATGTTGATAAAAATTGTGTTGCAATAATTGCTTCAACCGTTGGTAAATTAAAAAAACTAAAGATTATTGAAGTTGCTTTATCAAAAGATATAAAAATATCAAATATAAAAGATCCTAAAAAATATTCAGAAAAAGTAAAAAAACAATTTGAAAAAGTAAAAAAAGAAAAAGTAAAAAAATCTGAAGACAAAAAAGTAAAGAAAAAAGAAGATAAAAAAGATAAGGAGTCTATAGAAGATAAATTATCTGATGACGAAAAAAAGAAACAAGAAAAAAAAGAAGTTGACAGATTATTAACAAAAAAATTTTAAGTGATACTAAATGAAATTAAAATCCAAAAAAAGACTTGCAGGAAGCGTAATTAAAGGATCAAGAAAGAGGACTATTTTTGATACTTCAAGACTCGAAGAAATTAAAGAAGCAATCACAAAGGTAGATATAAGATCACTTATAAAAGATAATGCTATCAAAGTAATCCAAAAATCTGGTGTATCAAGAGCTAGAGCAAGAAAAAGAGCTGAACAAAAGAAAAAAGGTAGGCAAAGGGGACCAGGAACAAGGCAAGGTAAGAAAAATGCTAGACTAAACCAAAAAACAGTTTGGATTAATAAAATAAGATTACAGAGATCATTTTTAAAAGAATTAAAAGATAAAAAAATGATTGATAATAAAACATATAGAGAATTATATATGAAATCAAAAGGTGGCTTTTTTAGAAGTAAAAGACACATAAAATTATATATCAATGAACACGGACTGATAAAACAAAATGGCAACTAAAGGAATATATACTGTTCACCACAGAAGAAAAAGAGAAGGAAGAACAAATTACAGGAAGAGAATCTCTTATATAAAATCAAAAATACCTAGGTTAGTTGTAAGAAGATTTAATAAAAATATCATTGCTCAAGTTGTTGATTTTTTACCAATTGGAGATAAAATTTCATTAACTGTTCATTCAAGCGAATTAAAAAAGATTGGATGGAATTATAATACTGGTAATTTACCATCAGCATATTTAGTCGGATTGCTTTTAGGTACTAAATCAGAAAGCAAAAAAATGATTTTAGATATGGGATTACATACACCAATAAATGGAAGCAGAATATTTGCAGTCCTTAAAGGTGTTATTGATGCAGGCATTGAAGTTCCTCATTCACCTGAAAAACTACCAAGTGATGAAAGAATAAATGGATCACATATTTCAAAATATGCAGCTTCTTTAAAAGAAAATAAAGAAAGATACGATAAACAATTTTCAAACTATATTAAAAATAATTTAGATCCTCAAAAAATAGTAGAAGAATTTGAAAATGCTAAAAATAAAATCTTAAAATCAAGTTGATGACCATGAGAAGAAAAGAAAATAAAAGAAGAAATAATAATAACAGAAGACCTAGAGAAGTCGTAGTTGTTCCTTGGGTACCTAAAACTGATTTAGGTAAAAAAGTAAAAAATGGTGAAGTCACTGATATAAGAGAAATCTTAAATAAAGGGCAAATCATTCTTGAACCAGAAATTGTTGATCATCTTATACCTGATTTAGAAACTGATTATTTACTTGTCGGTCAAGCTAAAGGTAAATTTGGTGGTGGAAAAAGAAGAATATTCAAACAGACCCAAAAGAAAACAAGAGAGGGTAATAAACCAAAATTTGCAACAATGGCTATTATTGGAAATAAAAATGGCCTAATAGGAATTGGTTACGGAAAATCAAAAGAAACCGTTCCTGCTAGAGAAAAAGCAATAAGAAACGCAAAACTTAATATTTTTAGTATTTATAGAGGAAGTGGAAGTTGGGAATCTAAAAAAGATGAACCTCATTCAATTCCATTTGCAGTAGAAGGAAAATGTAGTTCAGTTAAAATAAAATTAATGCCAGCTCCTAAAGGTACAGGTCTTTGTACTGAAAGAGAAGTAGCAAAAGTTTTAAGTTTTGCAGGTGTTTCCGATGTTTGGTCAAAAACACATGGACAGACAAGAACAAAAATGAACTTAATCAAAGCTTGTGAAGAAGCATTGAAAAATCTTAATAAAACAAAAATACAACCACATCATAAAAAAGATTTATTTATTTATGACGGTCCTATTGCAAAAAAAGTTGTCAAAGAAGAAAGTGTTGAAAATGACAATAAAGATCAAGATAATAAAAAAGAAAAAATTGTAGAGATTAAAAAATGAGTGAAGAAAAAATCATTGAAAAGGAAGCAGTAAAAGATATTAAAAAGGAGCCTATTAAAGAAAAAACTCCTACAAAATCTGCAACTAAATTAGCTGCAATAAGAGTAAGAGGTAAAATAAATCTTACTCATGGAATAATAAAGACATTTGAAAATCTGAATCTTTACAAGCAGAACTGGTGTATAGTTTTAGACAATACTCCTGTAAATGCTGGTATGTTAAGAAAACTAAAAGATTACATTACTTTTGGTGAAATAGACGATGCTGCAGTTGACATGTTATATGAAAAAAAAGGAGAAGAATATACTGCAAGATTATCTGATTCAAAAAATAAAATTAATCATAAAAAATATCGTGAATATAAAGGGAAAAAATATAAAAAATACTTTAGATTAAACCCGCCAAAAGGTGGATTTGAAAGAAAAGGAATAAAAAACACTTTTATAAGTGGTGGAGTCCTTGGAAACAGAAAAGAAAAAATAATTGAACTTATCCAAAAGATGATTTGAGGCTTAAAACATGCAACAAAAAAGAAAAAAAGTAACTAGAAAACGTGGAACTGAAACACATGGTCATGGTGCTTCTAAGAAAAGAAGAGGTGCAGGACATCGTGGAGGAAGAGGTAATTCAGGTGCAGGTAAAAGAGGAGATTTCAAGATAGCAAAAGTTGCAAAATATAATAATAAGCATCATGGAAAATATGGTTTTACTTCAAAAAACAGAAAAGATATCAAAGCAATAAATATCCATCAAATTCAAATTCATATAAACAAATTATTAGATTCGGGATTAGCTGAACTAAAAAATGATGTTTATGTCATAGATTTAAAGAAAATGGGATATAATAAATTACTTGCAAAAGGAAATGTATCTTTAAAATTTAAAATCACTGCAGAAATTGCAACTCCTAGCGTTATAGAAAAAGTAAAGAACGCAGGAGGAGAAATTATTGTTACAACCCTGAGTGATAACAAAGAAAATATAAAGGGTTAGTTTTTTCTTATATTAAAATGTCATGGTTCGATAATATTGTTTCAATTCTACCAGGGGTTGCACCTCCAAAACAAAAAAGATTACCATTTAAAGAAAAAATAAAATGGACAATAATAATTCTAGTTTTCTTCTTTGCTTTAGGAAACGTACCACTTTTTGGTTTAGGTGAAAATGGTCTACAACAATTTGAGTATTTATCTATTATCTTAGGTGCTTCATTTGGAAGTCTTCTTTCATTAGGTATAGGACCTATTGTCACAGGATCTATTATATTACAGTTATTAAATGGTGCAGGAATCATTAAAATGGACTTGACCACACCAGAAGGAAAGAAAAAATTTGAAGGATTACAAAAAATTATGGCTATATCATTTATAATTGTTGAATCATTCATTTTTGTTTTATTAGGAGGATTAGCACCATCAGCAGCATTTATTGGACTTGCTAGGACAAAATTACAATTTATTTTAGTATTCCAATTATTCCTAGGAGGAATTATTGTAATGTTTATGGATGAAATAAGTTCTAAGTGGGGAATAGGTTCAGGTATTTCATTATTCATTGCTGCGGGTATCAGTAAACAAATATTTATTCAATTATTTTCATTTTCAGATACATTAGGAAATTTATTTTGGAGTGCAAATTTTCAAGGTCCTGTTGTAGGGAAATTTTGGGCATTCTTCTCATCATTATTTAGTGGAGATATACCAGGTGCAGGAATAGCTATTTCAACAATAATTGCTACCGCTTTAGTGTTTGCAATCGCAACATATGCACAAGCTATGAAAATTGAAATCCCATTATCATTTGGAAGAGTAAGAGGACATGGTATAAGATGGCCTTTAAATTTTATATATACTAGTAACATGCCAGTAATTTTAGTTGCATCACTTTTTGCAACTTTACAATTATGGACTAGATTAATGCAAAATTGGCTTGGTGGTGGGTCCCCAATTTGTTGGATAGGAGATGTAACTAAATGGTACTGCTTTCCAGGAGGTTTCCAAGGAGGAACTCCTGTTGGACTTGTAAGTGTATTAAACGGTCCAAATCTATTGCAATCCATAATAACTACTGGATTTTCAGCTCAGATTTTTTTACAATCTCTATTTTATGTTTTATTAATGATTGGTGGTTCAGTTTTATTTTCAATATTTTGGGTCCAAACCTCAGGAATGGATGCTGAAAGTCAAGCAAAACAGATAATGTCATCAGGTCTTCAAATACCTGGATTTAGAAAAGATAAAAGAATTGTTGAAAGAATCCTACAAAGATATATCGGTCCATTGACAATCATGGGAGCAATGACCGTAGGTTTCTTAGCAGCAATAGCAGATTTGACTGGTGCCTTATCAAGAGGAACAGGAATATTACTTACTGTTATGATTATATATAAATTCTATGAAGATATCGCTAGAGAACACCTTATGGATTTAAATCCAATGGTAAGAAAATTCATGGGTAAATAATAAGATGGGAGTATTCAATTTCTTTGATTTTTTATTAAATAACTCTGTAGGAAAGATTGTTGAAATTAATCCAACTATTGGACTTATCAGTGTTGTTTTTGTTATTTCTATAATCATTACTATAACTTACAAATTAATGACTAATCAATCCCTTATGAAAGATTTAAAAGAAGAAATCAACAGATTGCAAAAAGAAGTCAAAAAATTAAGTAAAAATCCTGAAAAAGCATTAAAAGTACAGAATGAAATGATGGAAATAAATATGAAATATATGATGCATTCCATGAGATCCACTTTTGTAACTTTCATTCCAATTATTGTTATTTTTGGATGGCTTAGTTCACACATAGCTTATCTTCCAATAGAAAGTGGAGATGAATTTGATGTAAGCATATTCTTAAAAAATAATGAAATAGATAATGTAAAGCTTATTGTACCAAATAATCTAGAAATTATTGATTCAGAAAATACTAAAGATATTGTTAAAAAAAAAGCATCGTGGACATTAAAAGGAAGTAAAGAAGGACTTTATCAGATAATTTTTGAATTAAATGATGAAAAAATTTCTAAAAAAATTTTAATCAGTACAACTGATTATATAAAACCAACAATGAAAGTAAAAGGATTTACTGAATTTCTATATGAATCAACAGATGAATATATACCTAGTGAATCAAGTGCCAAACTTATTGAAGTAAAAAATCAGCCATTTAAAGCTAATCTATTAGGATTTAAAATTGGATGGTTAGGAACATATATTCTTTTTTCAATCATATTTAGTATGGGACTCCGAAAAATAATGAAAATTTATTAAATTATTTTAATAATGAAAATCTATAATTTTGTTGTTATCCTCTGATTCAAATTTTTTTAATATTACATCAAAATCTTTTTTATAGATTTTCAACTTGCAAAGTCGAGTTGGTCATGCCTGTATATATTATTAACCTCGACTTTACAATAAAAATTTTCGCTACCTTTATAAATAAATAGTGAATTCTAAGTCTAAAATGTCACAAGGAAGAACAAAATCAAGAACAATGAGTAGGACTAAAGTACGACTTCCTGGCGGAAGCACAGTAACTCATTACAATAAAAAAAAGCCGTCAAAAGCTAAATGCGCTGCATGTGGTAAATTATTATCTGGTGTGCCAAGAGAAAGACCATTTAAAATGCAGAATATGCCAAAAAACCAAAAAAGACCTGAAAGACCTTTTGGGGGAGTTTTGTGCAGTTCATGTTCTAGAAACAAAATTAAAACTGACGCAAGAAACTAAGTCTCCCTGTGCTATGGCGACATGCACAAAAGATTGAGGAGGAAAATAAAAATGATTGATATAGGAAGAATTTGTGTAAAAATTTCTGGTAGAGATGCCAATAAAAAATGTGTTATAGTAGAAATCTATGATGACAATTATGTCTTAATTGATGGTGAGACAAGAAGAAGAAAATGCAATGTAAGGCATTTAGAACCTCTTGAAAAAACTATTAAAATATCCAGTGGAGCAAATCATGCTGATATTGAAAAAGAATTCAAAAAATTAGAATATAAAATTTGGAATAAAAATTCAAAACAAGCTGCTGATAGACCTAGGAAAGTTAAAAAAACAACAGACTTACCTAAAGACAAAGTTGATGAAAAACCTGCAAAAAAGTCCGTTAAAAAAACAACTAAGAAAAAAGAAGAACCTGTTGTTGAAGAAACTCCAAAAGCAGACAAAAAAGAGTAATTATTATTCTTTTATTTTATTTATTTTTTATCGAATTCTATAATTAATTAAAAAATCTAATTTTTATCATTCTTATTTTAATATTAGTTTATAATTAAGAAAAAATATATCAATAAAAAAAAGTTAAAAAAATAAATTATTTAACAGCTACTTTCATTTCCTTCCAAGCAAGTTCATATAATTCTGCCATAGCATTTGCAAAGAAAGGTGTATTTATCCAAATCCCTATATCATATGTTGGATGTACTTCCTGATCATCCATAACCATAAATACAATTTCTTTCTTATCAACTATAACAAATCTTGCTTTTGTTTCGCAATCTTTAACTACTGCTACTTTTGATACTTCTTTTACTGAGGCCTCTGCATCTTTGGTAATAGGTGCAGCAATTTTTATATCCACTCCTCTTTTATTTAACTGTTCAAATATAGGCATAAGTCCTTCAATTTTTCTTATTAACCCTTGTTCTGTGGTCATAATTATAACTGATTCTTCAGCACTTTTTATAGTCAATTCAAGATGATTATATAGATTATGTCTTCCTCTTATGCTTCCACTTAAATCTGATGGTTCAACTAATTCAACACCTTGTGTGTGTAATGAGTTAAGTTCCTGTAAAACATCTGTTGCTTTAAGATCTTCAAGTCTTTTTACTGCTGCATCTGATTCTGTCTTAACATTCTTTTTTACTCTGTCAACTACTTCATTTGGAGGTACTGCTATATATTTTATAGGCTTTCCAAGCTTCATGACAACAAATCCTTTTTTTTCAAGGCTTTCTAATACATCATAACTTCTAGATCTTGGAACATTTGCTATATCTGATAGCTCTCCTGCTGTTGATACTCCTCTTGATAATAAAGCTGTCCAAATCTTTACTTCATATAGATTCAGCATAAAATATCTTCTTAATTTACTCAAAAATTCATCTTTAACAATCATATATTCCACCCTCTTGCTATTCTAATTTATTATTGAAATACCCACCGAAATAGAATTAAAGTATTGTAACTAGTATTAATATCTTACGGTTTTTTTACCATGTTGTAGTATATACGATTTGTCCCTTAATATAAAAGAAAAAATATTTATACTGGCTAATAGCAAATTGATATTATGTTATTAAGTCAAGAGAAAACAGAAAAGATTCTTAAGAAATATTCTTTTAATATCCCTAAACAATTTATTGTAAAAGATAAAATTTCAACATGTAGATTAAAATTTCCAGTTGCATTAAAGATTGATTCTAAAGATATAATTCATAAAACAGATATTGGATTAGTGTTTATTGGATTGAACTCCATAAAAGAAGTAAATGAAAAAATTATTGAATCTAAAAAAATCCTTAAAAAGAAAAATGTTTTAGAATATAATTTTCTCTTGCAAGAAATGATTAAAGGAACTGAAATAATTATGGGTATGAAAAGAGATGAAACATTTGGACCAGTAATAATTTTTGGTTTAGGTGGCGTCATGGTTGAAATAATCAAAGATATTAGTATGCGGATTGCTCCATTAAATAAATCTGATTGTTTAGAAATGATAGATGAACTTAAAGGAAAAAAATTAATTGAAGGATACAGATCTTATCCAAAACTAGATAAAAATAAAATTTCACAAGCTCTAATTAATTTATCAAAATTATCACTAAATGAAAAAAACATAATTGAAATTGATTTTAATCCCGTAATTGCTGATGAAAAAAGGTGTTGTGTTGTAGATGCAAGAATAATTAGGGAGGAAAAAAAATGTTAGATTTCTTTTTTAATCCTAAATCTATTGCAGTTATTGGAGCTTCCAGAAAAAAAAATTCTGCTGGACAAGGAATTCTAAAAAGTCTTCTAAAGGGTGGAGTATTCAATAGTAAAACTAATACACCATTTAAAGGAAAAGTCTTTGCAGTCAATCCTAAAGCAAATAAAATTCTTGGATTAAAATGTTATAAATCCATCATTGATATAAAAAATAATATTGATTTAGCAGTAATTGTAGTGAATGCTAAAATAGTACCTTATGTCATAGAAGAATGTGTAAAAAAGAAAGTAAAAGGTGTAATAATAATTTCTGCAGGATTTGGAGAGTTTGGTGAAGCAGGACATAAACTCCAAAACAAAGTAATAAAAATTGCAAAAAAAGGAAAAATAAGAATAATTGGACCAAACTGTCTTGGATTGATAAGGCCTTCAAAATCACTTAATGCTTCATTTGGACCTTGTATGCCATACGTTGGTAATGTTGCATTTTTTAGTCAATCAGGAGCATTAATTGATAGTGTCATAGATTGGTCATTAGAACGAAAATATGGATTTAGTGCAATTGTAAGTATGGGCAATAAAGCAGATATTACAATCTCAGATTTATTGTTATGGGCTGAAAATGACCCTAAAACAAAATCTATTGCAATATATTTAGAAGGCCTAAAAGATGGAAGAAACTTTATGAAAATTGCAAAAAAAGTCTCTTTTAGTAAACCTATTATTGTATTAAAATCAGGAAGAACTCAAACAGGAATGCAAGCTGTCAGTTCTCATACTGGCAGTTTAGCAGGATCTTATAAAATTTATAAAGCAGCATTCAAACAATCAGGAGTTATTGTTGCAGATAATGTTGACGAACTTTTTGATATGGCTGAAACACTTGCAAATCAACCACCTTGTAAAAAAAATAATATTGCAATAATTACAAATGGTGGTGGAGCAGGTGTTCTTTGTGCTGACCATTGTGAATCAATAGGAATAAATCTCTCAATTTTAAAAAAAGACACAATATCTAAATTAGATAAATCTGGAATAATGCATCCTGCATACTCAAGAAGAAATCCTTTGGACATAGTAGGAGATGCTCTTAGTAATAGATATAGAGTATCAATAAATAAAACATTAGAGCAAAATGATATCTATGGATTAATTGTCATCCAAACTCTACAGACTATGACTGAATCAATAAAAGATGCAGAAGCAGTCATTAAAGCAAGAAAAACTTTTCCAGATAAACCAATAATCACTTCTTATATGGGTGGAAAATTCTCTAAAAAGGCAGTTCAGTTATTAGAAGATAATAAAATTCCTGACTTCAATATTCCTTATAAATCTGCCAAAACAATGCTTGCATTAATTCAAAGAGGAGAATGGCTAAGAAAAAATAGAAAACTTTAATTTTTTACAATAAACTCTTCAATTTTTGGAATAATAAATTTCTTGATTTTTTCATCAGATAAAGTATGCAAATCTGATTTTAGTGGATAAAATCTTTTTTTTGATTCTATATTTTTATTTAATTTTTTTGATTGTTTAAAAGGAACCATTTTATCACCTACAGAATGAAAATGTAGTACAGGACATGTAATTTTTTTAGATAATAAATAAATATTATACTTAAACAAATCTATGAAAAATATAAATTTTGAAAATAAATTTATTTCATTATGCTTATTTGTGTTTTTTGATAATTCCTCTTCTGATTGTTTTCTTAATAAAAGTTCAATCATATTTGAAACAGGATTTAATAAAATCAATCCATAAATAAATTTATATCTAGAAGAAGCAATTATTCCAAGATAACCACCAAAACTATTTCCATAAATAAATATTTTCGAAAATTTATTTTTTATATGTGACATAATGTTATCTATATCTGACAATATTCTTGACGTACTAATTTTATTAATGTCTTCTTCGCTTTTCCCATGACCTATATAATCAAATGAGATAGTAGAAATATTATTTTTAATTAAATTATTTTTAATTAATTTAGAATTTGAATTATCTATAGAATCAAATAACCCATAAAAAAATAATACTGCTGTTTTTGACTCTCCTTCTATTTCAGTATAAATTCTTCCATGTTTTGATTTAACCCATAATATTTCTTTCATTATTTCAAAAATAAAACTTTAATTTATTTTTTAAACTTTGTATATCTTTAATTTCTAATTTATTTAATAAAACTTAAAATAAATACAAATATTCAAAATTAATATGGATTTATTATATCATGGGATAATTGGTTATATCATTTCAGATTTATTATATGATAAAGTTTTTCTTCATATAATATTTGTAGCTATGATGCCAGACCTTATTGGAACAACATATTTTCAATATTTAGTAATAAAAAATTCATGTAAAAAAACATTTAAAATATTCTTAAAAGATATAATAAAACATTCAAATAAATGTATATTTTTCTCAAAAAAAGACAAAATTATTTACAGAACAACGCATAGTCTAATTACATTATCAATATTTATGATTGTCATATATGTTAAAAATATAGAATCTTTTTTTGGAATTTTTTTAGCATATTTATCACATATAATAATAGATATTTTCACACACAATAATGAATTTTCTACTAGAATTTTGTTTCCTTTTTCAGATTTTCATATAGAAGGAAAATTTTGGCTAAAAAATAAAAAAATGTTTATTAATATTTGGTTAATTACAATAATAATTTTTATTTTTGTAATATTAAGCTAATTATCTCAATAATTTAGTTTGTATCTTAAGAAAACTGCCAACCCACCAAGACCATCAAGTTTTTTTCCACCCTCGTGTTCAGAGCTTATTAAATGTATTTTTCCATCATTTAAGTCAACTTTTTTCATTAATTTTTCTATTTCAAAAAAGGTGTCTTCCTGTCTTCTTTTTTGTATTAAACCATCTGTTATGAGAAGTTCTGATGATGCACCACAATCTATTGATTCTTTTACTTTTACAAATCCATACTCTGCCTTTCCCTGTTTTGATATTTCCATCAATAAACTTTCAACTTTTTGTGTCTCTTTTGCAAATCTTTCTTGTTTTAAAACTGATTGTACTTCTGGCCGTCTTATTACTTCATTTACTCCATTTTCACCAACTGATGAACATGTTGCTAAGACTACTTTTTTCTTTATTTTTTCATCTTTAATTTTTTTTACAAGATATTCTTTCCAGAATGTCGGACTTGCAATAATTATATTTGAAAAATTGTGTCTTGTATCTAATTCAATAATTTTTTTATATAATTCTGAATAAAAGTCTTTTGTATTAACATTAATTTCAGCCTTTTTTGAAACGCTTCCAGAAATCTTGAAAATAACTTCATACCCATATTTCTTTAAAAGTGCAAAAATGCCATCTTCTCTATCATGAACACATATCAAAACTTTTGACTTTTCCTCAATTGATGCTTCATCAATCTTTTCTAATTGATATTTTAAAAATTTGTCTTTTACTATCTCAAATTTTGTCCCTATTTCAATATTTATAGTATGATAACTTCCAATTGGAACCTCATCATGTCCTTTTATTACTTTTCCAGATACTCTTAAAATATCAGAATATTTATGGAATTCAACTTTTTCAGCTTTTAGTGTTAAATAAATCTCTTTTTTTATTATTTTGACATTTCTCTGATCCCCATCTCCTAATTTAATTTTTCTAATAGTTTTAGAACTAATTAAATCTCCTGTATCTATAATATAACTTGTATACCATAAATCATCAAGATTCTCTATTTCTAACTTTATTGTATTTTTATTAATGTCTTTAAATAATATTTTCATAATATAAAAGAAAAAGAAATCATATAATATGTTTTTGGTAAAATATGATAAAATTGAGTCATTAGAAATCGTAAACTATATATATGTAAAGATTTGTAATATGGACTATGAGAAAACGAGGGCAAGTAACTCCACCTGTCACATTTACTTCAACATTAATAGCTATCATTGGTGCTGCAATAATTGTTTATATCTTAATGCTCCCTCCTACAGATAGGGCAGCATTCCTTGGACAAAATGAAACAAACCTTAATGATCCAAATTATAAAGATAATATAACCATTCTTCTTGAAGAAGAACCAGGAACACTTGAATTTATAGAAAATGATGAAATTGAAATTGATTTTCCCTCTTTTAATCTATATACACGTACTGATGCCATAGTAATTGCTCCATTTGACTCTGTTTATATAAAAAGGACATTATTCAATAAAGAAACCGTAAATTTGACATTTAAAGTTGATGATTTAAAATTTACAGATAATATATTACTTTCATTTTTTGCAAGAAAATTTGATGGACGTTTAACAATAAAACTAAATGAAGACATAGTTTTCAATAGAGAACTCCAAACTTCTAGTCCTACACCAATACAAATTCCAAAAGAATTATTAAAAAAAGACCTAAATGTATTAATATTTGAAATCTCAGGTCCTGGACTTGAATTCTGGAAATCTAATGAAGCACTATTAGAAGATATTAAAATAACTGCAGACCTTACAGATATAAGCGGACAAGAAAATAAACAAATATTCATATTAACTGAAAAAGAAAAAAGATTGTTGGAAACTGCAGAATTGACTATTGTTCCAGATTGTGTACAAACAGATGTAGCTCCACTTGAAATCTATCTAAATAAAAAACTTATTTTTTCTAGTGTACCTGACTGTGGTATCAAAATGCCTATACCTCAAATAACTGCTGATAAATTAAAAGATGGCGAAAATTTTATAAGATTTAGAAGTGATAAAGGAAATTATCTAATTTATGGTGTAAAATTAACTCTTGATTTAGAAGAACCAATTTACCCAACTTATTATTTTAAACTTGAACCAAACCAATTCAAAAACGCTGAAAAAGGAAATGCAGATATGAACATTACATTAGTATTCCCAAATAAGATTGATTATAAAAAAGGAATCATTTTGATAAATGAAGATATTATAGAGATTGAAACAAAAGATAATGAATATGTAAGAGATATAAGTTCTAGTATCAGAGAAGGAAATAATGCTGTCGAAATAAGACCAAAATCTGATAGTCTTGATATATTAGAATTAGAAGTTCTTTACGCAGAATAATAATATAATAATCCAAAAGATTTAAATTCTTTAGAGTTAAATAAATAAAACATGGCAGAAGGAGATCAAGGATCTAATAGACTTTTAATTATGTTTTATTTCTTTTTTGGTGTTACAATGCATTTAATTGATGCTTTGGTATGGCAATTTGATAGAGGTAATTTCAATTATTCTGGGTCTGCACTATTTGTGTATATTTTTATGGGTTTTTTATATTCTCTACTTAGAGTAAATGATGACCCATTAATAAAAAGATTAGTCATAAATTCAGTAAAATCTGTTTTTCTTTGGGCTCTTCCAATATTATTATTATGGTTTGCTAAATTTCTTCCTTCTACTATTCAATTTCAATTTGCAACAAAACTTGTTGCTTTTTTAGTTCTTACACCTACATGGCTTTGGATGGCTTCAGATTTTTATGCACAAATACCACCATTAGAATTTTTATGGACTGCATATTTATTTTTTTGGGTTGGAATAATTGTACTTTCAGGAATATTTGCATTTCAAAATAAATTAACACAAATAGCTGATCCCATGAAAGCTCCAGTTGCACAATCTCTGGCATTAATAAGAGATTGGATAGTACAACTATGGAAGAATATTAAAAGTACAATGATAGCTCTACCTAAAGCAGTATCTACCGCATTTAACACTCAATTAAATACTGCCGTAGGTGATGAATACTATGTCGGGACTGTTGAAGATAATGAAAATGGACCACTTGGTGTATATTTTACAAATACCCGTATGACAAATTATGAAATATTTGAAGGAGATGAAGCTTCTGCCTGGGTTGATATTACTGCAAAAACTCTTGATGAACCAATTACTATTTCTGTTAATTGCCATGCTATAGATTACGACGGAAATAAATTTCAAGGAGACATGTCTCAAAATTCAGGTGGTTTAACTGAAACAATATATGTAGACTCATTTAGTGAAGAATTTTTAATTTGTAAATTTGGAAAAACTCAACTTCCTCCAGGATCATATCAATTAATTATTTCGGCAAGTTTCAATTTTGAGACTTGGGCATATTTAAGAACTTATTTAATGGACCTAGAACGATTAAAAGGAGATATGAAATCATTAATGGATAAAGGAGGTATTGGAGATAAAAATAGTGTTCTCTCTGAAATTTATAATATCCCAGATACAAATCCAGTTGCTAGATATACAAGTGGTCCTGTTGCTATAGGAATTGAAACAAATACTCAACCAGTTGGAATTGCTGGAGATGGAAGCACTAAACCATTATTTGGTGTAACAATTGAAAATTTGTGGGAAGGAAAAATAACTAAAGTTAATTCACTAAAAATGGAAACTATCCCTGGATTACAAATAAATACCGGTAGTTGTGACCATTCAACAAATGGAGGAAATAATATTTATACAATATCAAATATCAAAGGAGAAATTGAATTTTATAAATCATTTAGATGTAAAATGCAAGCTTCAAAAAGTGCACTTGATTCCACCCCAGTCACAATAAGAAATTTAAAAGCTACTGCTAAATATCAATATGTTATTGAAGATGAATTATATTTTGATGTGGAGGAATATGATTTTGGTGAAATCTAATAAATTTTTGTTGATGTACCTAATTTCATTAATTGTTTTAATTAATTCATGCACTGGCTCTGGAAATTCTCCCAGTATAACCAATCCTGATCTGTATAAAGGTACACAAGGATTAGAAATTGAAGTAATAAGTAATCTTCCAGAAAGAATATTTGAAAATGAACCTTTTGAATATGTTGTAAAATTAACAAATAATGGTGTATACGATATAAAAAATGGTGTACTTACCTTAAATGTAGAAAAAGATTATTTAAGTGTTGATGGAAAAAATATTAAAAAAGAAAATATTAACCTTCAAGGAAAAGAAATTTTTCAAACACTTGATGATTTTGAAATAAAACAATTTACAATAAAATCGGGTAATTTAGATCAAACAAGCCAAACTCATGAAACGTTGATATTAACTAGTGCATGTTATGATTTTATGGCAAAAGCTTTTGCTGATATATGCATAGACTCTGACCCACATGATATTAACCCTACTGAAAAAGAATGTAAAACAAAAAAAATAGATCTTAGCAAAGGTCAAGGTGGTCCTGTCTTGATTTCTCTTATTGAACCAAGAATGATAATGGATGATAATTATCTTCGACCACAATTCAAAATACATGTCAAAAATTCTGGAAGAGGTACTGTCCTTCAACATGGAAGAGAAGATACATTCTGTTCATCAGGTAATATTGCAAGAGAACAATATAATAAAGTAATTTTGTCTGAATTATCTTTTTCAACATTTAAAAAAAATGATTTTGATTGTAGTCCTGAACCCCTTAGGCTCAAAGGAAATGAAGATGTAATTACATGTACATTAAAAACAGGAAAAATATCAAAAGACATTACAAACTATTTAACACCTATTACTTTAGAATTAAAATATGGATATTTGATTTCAAATTCAGATATGGTAAAAATAGAAAAGATTTTAACTTCATAAAATTAAATTAATAAAATGAATAAAAAATACATATTATTATTATTGACATTTGTTATTATATTCTCTAGTTGTGAAAGTGGAAATTCTGAAGGATCCACCTCTACAACAAACACAGGTGAAAAATATAGAACTGGAACTCAAGGATTGTTGATTTCCTTTGTACCAGGTGTACCACCCGCTAAAGTATTTTCAGATTCTGAAATAGGTGCAATATTTGAAATTAAAAATAAAGGATCAACAGATATTGATGGCGCAAAATTATACTTAACAGGATATGATAAAAAATATTTATTTGGAACTAGTGAACAAGAACAAGAATTTGCTTTAGGTGGTAAATCACCATATAATCCTAATGGAGAATTAATTGAATTAATTGATTTCAATACTAAAGTACAAAGATTACCTGACGGTATAGATAAATTTACTCAAACTTTTAAAGGGTCACTATGTTATCCTTATGAAACATTAGCAAGTCCTTCAATATGTATAAATCCAGATATTCATAGTGCACAGGCAACTGAAAGTGTTTGTACTGTCAAACCAATAACCCTTTCTGGTGGACAAGGAGCCCCAATATCAATAGATAAAGTTGAATATGATTCTATTGGTAGTCAATTAGTATTAAAAATCTATATTTCAAATCATGGTAAAGGAATTCCATATATTAAACCAATTGAAGATTGTCATAAATCATTAAGATACAATGAAGTAGGTCTTATAAATATTGAATCTGTTTCCTTTTCTGATTATGATTTAACTTCTAATTGTAAACCAAATCCTGTAAGGTTAGTTAATAACAAAGGTTTTGTAGTTTGTACAATTGAATCAAACGATAATTTTGGATCATCATCATATGTAACTCCGCTAAACATAAAATTATCATATAATTATAGAGAATCCATCAAAAAAAGTTTTGAAATCATCCAGATTTGAAAAAGAAAGATTTATATATATTCATAGCTAAGGAGAGAATATGAAAAAAAGAATAATTTTACTCTTAATTTTTGCATTAACATTATCAGTTGCACAAAATGAATGTGGTGGTGGAGGAGAGAGTGGACCAACCATAACAGATCCATTTATAGGTGGAACAGGTGGTGTAACAATAAATTTTGAAGAAGGATTTCCTCCTGAATTTATTTTTGATTCTAGTCAAACACCATTTGATGTGATTGTCAAACTTGAAAATGTTGGTGAATGGTTAGTTCCAAAAAATGATGTAATGGTAAAGATTGAAGGAATAAGACCTGAACAATTTGGAAAGACCTCATCTGATTTCATAAAAATTGGTGTAGAAGAAGATTTATTACAAACAAAAAAAAATTCTGAAAATGATATTATCGAAGGAATACCTGTATATGTAGATTATGAAAATCTTGCATTTAATGAAAAAATAGAAGGCAACTTCAATCCTCCAATTAGAGCTTCTGTCTGTTATAAATATGGTACAAGAGCTGTATCGAACATTTGTATTGTTCCTGATTTATTACAACCTGCAGATGATAATGATTTATGTAAAATCAATGAAAACAAACAAGTTTTCAATTCTGCTGGACCTATACAAGTTACTGAATTCAAAGAAATTGCAAGATCAACTGATGCGATATCATTTACTTTCAAATTAAAACATAAAGGATCTGGATTATTTTATTCTCCAGAAACTCGTTGTGGTGGGGAAACAGCAAGCAGATTAAAAAATAAAGTCAAAATAAATGTAGATAGTGGACTTGATGGATTAACATGCACTGGACAAGATTCGGATGGAAATATTTTGCTTCAAGGTGGAGAAAGACCAATAACATGTATCCAAAGAGTAACAAGTCAAACTGCTTATGAAAATAGAGTAAATATTGAAATAACATATGACTATCTTGAAGATGCAACCCAATATTTATTGATAAAACATTCAGAATAATTAATTTTATTTATTTTTTTCAAAAAAAATCTTTGCTTTCTGGAAAGCTTCTGATTTTTCAATTACTGCTTTATTATATAAATTATAATATTTTTCAATATCTTTTTTTAAAGTCACAATCCTTGAATTCAATTCTAATTCTTTTTGAAGATGATCTTTAGTTACTTTTTCTATTGAATTTTTTCTTCGTGATTTTTCTTTCTCTATTTTTTCTTTATAATACAAACTTTGTTCTGATATGTATTTATTAATATTTTTAACAATTTTTTTAAGCTTAATATTTTCTTGTTCTTTATATTTTAATTCTTTAGAAAATCTTTTAGCTGCAACAAGGTATTTATTATATTTTCTATCATTCGACTCTGAAAGTACTTTATAATATTCTAATTTTTTCTTATCTCTTAAAACTTCTTCTTCGAATTTTGAAACAAATTCTTTTATTTCTATTCTTTTCTTATTTTCTGTATGTTTTATCACATAATCTAATTTTTTTCTTGTTTCTAATAATTCCTTTCTAAAAGTATCATTTTTAATTTGTTTCTCTATTGATTTTAATTTTAAAGAAAGATTCTTTGATGCAGTAAAATAATAATCATATTTTTTTTCATATTTTTTTGATTTTTCATAATAATGTTTTAGTTCTTCTGTCAATTTTGAAATTACTTTATCAGTCTCATTTTTATTTTTTAATTTTATATTTTCAGAAATAAGAAATTTGTTCTCCTTTTCTTTTAATAATATATTTTTTTTTAAATTATTATTATCTTCTTTAAGTTTTTCTAATGATAATTGATCATTTTTTTTCAAGAGTAAAGCTAATTTTTTAGAAATTGTATAATATTTTTCATATTTTCTTATATAATTTTCTCGTGATGTATGAAGATGTGTAATCATCCTCTCTAGTTTTTCTATTTTTTTACCATAATCATCTAAAAAATATTCTTTAGATTTTGATTTAAGTTCATTTATTTCCAGAAGAAGAGAAGATAATATTTTTTCAGTATTGTAGAGTTTACTATCTATTGTTCCCTCTTTTTTTACTTTCCCTTGTACCATATTCATTGGTTTACTAATGAAATCCCTGATAGGAGTGCTTCTAATTGTATAAATTCATCACTTCCTTCTACTAATCTAAATTCAATTTCACCACATAATTTAGTCATCTCTAGTTTATTTTTATCTGATGTGTCTAAATTCCATATTTCTTTTTGAATCTGTCTTATAATATCTAATCCTGATAATCCATTCTCAAGCATAGAATTTAGTAATTTTTTTCTGGATTCTAAAAATTTCCCTTCTACTGCAAATTTAAGTATTTCATTTACTTCTTTTGGAAGAGCATGTGAAGAAATAGAATATATTGCTTTTTCATCAATATTATTTGAAATTGAAATTGACGCCTGTAAAATATTTTCTACTTTTCTACAATCACCTCTTGAAATTTCAAATATTGCTGTTTTTGCTTCATTTGAAATTGTAAATGATTCTTTTTTTGATAATTCATCAATCAATTCAAATATATCTTCTTTTGAAAGTGGTTTGAATTTAAAAATTGCACATCTTGA
Organism: archaeon; assembly: GCA_018671515.1. Lineage (GTDB taxonomy): Archaea > Nanobdellota > Nanobdellia > Woesearchaeales > GW2011-AR15 > JABHHN01. Next base: position 31,000 of record JABHHN010000080.1, read on the forward strand.
TTGTATTGGATCAAGTATTTTTGAAGAGTAATTACAACTTAATATGAATCTTGCCGTTCTAGTATAATTTTCCATTGTTCTTCTCAAAGCTTGCTGTGCTTCTCTAGTCAATGCGTCACATTCATCTAAGAATAAAATTTTAAATGGAACATTACCAATTGCTTTTGTTCTTGCAAAATCTTTTACTTTTACTCTAACTATATCTATTCCTCTCTCATCTGATGCATTTAATTCTAAAAAATTAGTTCCCCATGTATCTCCAAATAATTCTTTTGCAATAACTAACGCTAAAGTAGATTTCCCAACTCCAGCTGGCCCTGCAAACAATATGTGAGGCATATTTTTTTTTTCAACAAATGCTTTTACTCTTGAAACTATGTTTTTTTGACCTTTTATTTCTGAAAATTTTTGAGGTCTATATTTCTCAGTCCATATGCTTTGGATTATTTCTGTCATATAAGTTAAAAGAAAGATATTTAATTTAAATAATTAGTCATTAAGTGTATAAATAAATAATCAGTAATGTTTTTAATATGTAATCTAATATCTCTAAACATGAAAATAATATTTGCTATCAATTCCAATGGACTTGGACATGCAACTAGATGTATTCCATTAATATCTGAATGTATTAAAAAAGGAATGAAAGTGTATATAATTAGCAATTATAGAGCAATGGATTTTCTAAAAGATGAATTTAAAAATACTGTTGAAAAATATTTTATTCTTCCTGATTATTCTTTCTCAAAAAAAGTATTTGGTAAAAAAAAAGTTTCTGTGGAAAAATTTCTAATGTATTTACCTATGTATCTTAATGAATTTAGAAATGAACATAAAAAATTTAAAAAAATTCAAAAAAAATATACCTTTGATATAATTATATCTGATGCTAGACCAGGAATATACGATTCAGAAGTTCCTTCATATCTAATAAATCATCATATAAAAATTCCTCTTCAAGGATTCTTGAAATCTAGTAAGTATATTACTGAATTTGCTTTTTTTGCACTAAAAAATAAATATAAAAAAATACTTATTCCTGATTTTGAAACAAATTCTTTAGCTGGTGAATATACACATGATTTTAATTATTTAAATGAAGAAGATTATGAATACCTAGGTCTTATTTCTATGATAAATAAAAAACAAAATAAAAAAAAAGACATAGATTATTTTTTCTCTATTTCTGGACCTGAACCTCAAAGAACAGTGTTTGAAAAAAAAATCATGACAAATATCAAAAAAATACAAGGTAAAATAGTTATTACATTAGGAAAACCTGAAAAATATTTTAAAAAAAAAGAAGGAAATGTAGAAATATATAGTTTTCTTGATAAAAAAAAACAATCTGAAATGATGTCTCGTGCAAAATTAGTTATAACAAGATCTGGATATACAACTTTAATGGACTTAGCTCAAATAGGACAAAAAGCACTTCTCATACCTACAAAAGGTCAACCAGAACAAGAATATTTAGCAAAATATCATCTTAAACAAGGAAATTACTATTTTTCTGAACTTGATGACCTAAACATCCCAAAAGATCTTGAAATAGCAGAAAGGTTCCTTGGATATAAAACTAAGAAAAAAACTAAAGATGCAACTAAAAAATTTATGGATATAATTCTCAAAAAATAAATTAGAATAAAATCAATTAAAAAAAACTAAATAATATCTTCTTCAGCTATAACCATAAAGTCGCCAACTGCAATAACTGCGCTAAATGGTATTAAAATATTGTCTTGTTTATCTTTTTCAAGTTCTAGTTTCATTGTATATGCTGTTGGATTTTTGACAGCCATATGAATTAATTCACCAGATCTTGTCTCAAATACAATGTCACCAACCTCTCCAAATCTCTTACCATTTTTGGATACAATTGTTTTTCCTATAAGCTGTTTTGAAAATTTTTTGTTATCTTCTTCTGACATAGTAACCCTCACCTTTAATAATTTTTATTTTAATATTTTACTCAATGTTTTAGTATATATAAATTAACTACTCATTTAAATAATTAGCTTTTTTACAGAGAATGGCATTTTTGTTTTAGTTCACAAGAAATACATTTATTTTTATCTTCTACATAGTCTGGAATAATTTTAGAATTTAGTAAATTATGTGTCTTATCTTTGATTTCAATTATTTCATCTCTAAAAAAAGGATTCATGTGAACTTTCCTTTTTTCTCCATAATCTAAATATTTTATATAACCATAATCGATATTTGTATTCATTTTTTCATTTAACATCAACATATATGCTCCAATCTGATATTTATGTCCTAACCAGACTCCTTCTTGTGGCATTTTTCCTGTTTTTAATTCAATTGGTATCTGTAAACCTTTTTCATGAACTTCTATTTGATCAACTATTCCTCTAAGGCTCAAATTAGTAGAAAAAATTCTTTTTTCAGATTTTATTTTAGGAGTTAGATTATCCCAAAGAGTTTCTCCAAAATATCCTGTTTTATTTTTATATAAATAAATTTCTTGAGATCTATTTATTGATTCTTTTTCTATATATTTCCAATTCAGATTAAATGTGTCTACAAGACCTAAATTTACAGATTTTAAACTTTTTTTATTCTTTTTTACTACTTCTTTTAGAAGTGCAAAGTATTTGTATTTGTATTTTTTAAAAATTGAATTCTGAGTTTCATTATTTTGTATGCTTTTTATCAGACTTTCTTCTTCATTAATTATTGCGTCATATGCATGATGCCTTATTGTTCCTTTAATCATTGCTGCTTTTGGAAATTTCGAAAATTTCAAAACTCTCTCAAGATATAATTTCCTCGGACAGTATATGTATGAAGACAGCATTGTTACAGATAACATCATTTTAGTTAATTAAAATAAAAAATTCTATTTAAATAGGTTGGGTTAGAATGTCCAGTGGTTGGAAGCTATCATAAAAATTAAATAATCAAACATTAATCTATTTAATATGAAATTAGAATTATTTAAACCAACTAAATCTAAAACAATTATTACTCTTATCGTACTTGTTCTATGGTATTTTATTATTGGTGTGTTTTTTCGTCCAATGTGTAAATGTGCAGTTGGAGGTTTTGAAGGTTGTGTAAATTATGATTATTTGGCATTAGTTCATCCTCATTGTCATTGTTCATGTATTAGTTTAAGTACTGCAATATTTTCAAATATAATATTTATCTTGCCTCCTATTTTATTTTACATCATTTATTCATTTATTGAATATAATAAAACAAAGAAAAATTAATATTATTTTTATCAAATAAAAAAAATTACTTTGTGGGCAAAGCACCATATAACATTTTAATTGTTTCTCTAATAACTTTAATTTGTTTTTCTGGAGATTCATGACCTTCTCCTGAAAATTTCAAGTTATTTATTATAAATCCATAAGTTGTAGGTTCAAATCTATTATAATCTATATTTAAGCCAAAACAAATATTTTTTTCTTCTCTTTCATTATCTAATTGTTTTCCATTGTATATTATTTGCATTCCTGATATTTGATAACTTACTTTGATCTCACCTATCTTTCTTGCTTTATTTTCAGATCTTGAACTTTCATACAAATCAAATAAAAAATATTTCATATTTTCCCCTGAATTGTCTCGTCTAGCACCATCTATTAAATTTACTAAACCTTGTTTTTCAGATGATTCATATAAAACAGGGGCCTCATATTTCTGTACTTTTCCATCAATGGGTTCTTGCTCTATTAATCCGAAAGAAAATTTATAAGGCTTATCTTCTGAAACACTTAATATATCTTCTAAAAAATATCCAATTGCTTCTTTTACAGGAACTTTATCTGTCATAAAAAAAGAATAAAAATAATATATTTAAATATTTACTATTTTACAGTAATGAATTTATCCTTCAATAATTAAAATATTGTATACAAAATTAAAAATAGAATTTAAGATTTATTCTCCCACGTTAATTTTATATATAACTTAACAATTACATAAACCCTATGTATAGCAATATCGAGCATATGAACTTGAATTTTGAGAATAAGTTAGATGCATTTACATTTTGGTTTACATATTTCTTTTTTTATTAACGGTCTGGTTAAGATTAACAAAAATCTTGCAAGATGTTAAAAATTTAAATTTTTAATTTCTAAACCGGACCGACGCAACGATATTAGTTATTCTAAATTTTATAAAAAAATAAGAACACTTGGGTGAAAAAATGATAATTGTAATGAAACCAAATACAGTAAAAGAAAACATAGATAAAGTAATCAAAAAAATTGAAGACAATGGACTTAAATCAGTTCCATTATTCGGTACTGAAAAGACAGTCATAGCAGTCATTGGAGATTCTAGAAAATATGCAGTTGAAGGATGGAAAGCAATGATTGGTGTTGAGAGTGTCACAAAAATCCTAAAACCATACAAACTTGCAAGTAGAAGCCATAATCCAAAAGGTACAATTATAAAAGTTGATGATGTAGAAATTGGAAATGGTAAATTTATAGTCATGGCAGGACCATGTTCAATTGAAAGTGAAGAACAAATTATGGAATCTGCAAAAATATTAAAAGATCGAGGAATAAAAATACTTCGAGCTTCTGCATTCAAACCAAGATCTTCTCCTTATGCTTTTCAAGGAATGGGTATTGAAGGTCTAAAATTATTAAAAAAAGTAAAAGATGAAACTGGATTAATTGTTGAAACAGAAGTTATGGATGTTCGTGATGTAAAGATTGCTGCTGAATATGTTGACATATTAAGAGTTGGTGCAAGAAATATGCAGAATTTTGATCTTCTAAAAGAACTAGGAAGAATAAAAAAACCTGTAATCTTAAAACGTGGATTAAGTGCTACAATTGATGAATTCATAATGGCTGCAGAATATATACTTTCTGAAGGGAATCCAAATGTCATATTCTGTGAAAGAGGAATTAGAACTTTTGAGACAAAAGCATATAGAAATACAATGGATATTGCTGCTGTACCTGTACTAAAAAAATTAACACATTTACCAGTAATTGTTGATCCAAGTCATGCTGCAGGAAATAGAGAATTAGTATTACCTCTTAGTAAAGCTGCTGCTGCAATTGGTGCTGATGGAATTTTAGTTGAAGTACATCCTAATCCTGCACAAGCAATAAGTGATGGAGCGCAAAGCTTATATCCTGAACAGTTTGATGAATTATTAGAAGGTATAAAACCAATATGTAAAGCTGTAGGAAAAGAGATATCATGAAAATAAAAGTTGACTTAAAAAAAGAAATTGATGATTCCTATAATATAAGTATAGGAAAAAATCTTTTTTCTCAAATTTTATCTTTTTTAAAAGAGAGAAAAGAAATTGGAAAGATAGCTATAATTACTGATGACAATGTAAAAAAATTACATGGAATACAATTAAAAGAAAATTTAGAAAAAGAAGGAATTTTATGTTATCTAATTTCTTTTAATCATGGAGAAAAAAACAAAAATAGAAAAACAAAACAAAAACTAGAAGATTCGCTTCTTGATTTGGGTTTTGGACGTGACTCTCTTTTGATTTCTCTAGGTGGAGGAGTTGTTGGTGATATGACTGGATTTGTTGCTTCAACACTAAATAGAGGAATTCCATATATACAGATTCCAACAACATTACTTTCAATGATTGATAGTTCTGTTGGTGGAAAAACAGGAGTTGACACAAAACAGGGGAAAAACCTTATTGGGACATTCCATCAACCAGAAGCAGTATTCATAGATATCAATTATTTAAACACTTTACCACAAAAAGAATTCATAAATGGAATGGCAGAACAAATAAAACATTCTATAATCTCTGATTTAGATTTGTTTAGTTTCATAGAACAAAATTTGGATTCTATATTAAAAAAAGAAGAAAAAACATTGTTGAAATGCATAACCAAAAGTTGTAAAATAAAATCTAAAATAGTTAATCTAGATGAAAAAGAATCTGATGGAATAAGACAAATATTAAATTTTGGTCACACAATTGGTCATGTTATTGAAAAAGAATCTAAATTTAAAATACCACATGGATTTGCAATATCTATAGGTATGTCAGTAGAAGCAAAAATTGCAAATGAATTAGGATTAATTGATAAATTAAGTATTGAAAAAATTGATTCGTTATTGAAAAGAACAAGACTTTTTATTAAAGTTCCAAAAGAAATTTCTACAAATAATATTATGAAGAGTCTATCTCTTGATAAAAAATCTAAAAAAGGTATCCCTAAATTTATTCTAATAAGTGGAATAGGAAAAGTAAAAAATAAACCTAATTATTCACATTTTGTAGATGAAAAAATAATAATTAAATCAATAAATGATTCAAAATGAAAACTTACGAAATAATTCCAATAAAAGAATTGAATGCTGAAATAGAAATACCTGGAAATAAATATATTGCTAATAGGTTATTGATAATTGCTTCTCTTGCAAAAGGAAAATCAATCTTGAAAAATCTTCCTGACAACCAAGACATAAATAATGCCATTAATGTAATACAAAAATTTGGAATCAAAATTGAAAAAAATGGAAATGACTTAGTGATTTATGGTAACGGCGGTGAATTAAAAACACCTAATGAAGAAGTAAATGTAGGTGAATCTGGGACTTTCATGAGATTCATAACTGGTTTTTCAACTCTAATCAAAGGAAATGTTAAAATTACTGGTGAAAATAAGATTAAAGAAAGACCAATTAAAGAATTATTAGATGCATTCTGTGATTTAGGTGTTAATGCAAAATCTTTAAATGATATATACCCACCTATTGAAATAAATAGTAATGGACTTGCTGGTGGAAAAATAAAAATTCCTGGAAACATTTCCAGTCAATATATCAGTTCAATTCTTTTAGTTGCACCATATGCAAATTCAGATGTAGAAATTGAAATTACAATTCCACTTGTATCAAAAAAGTTTGTTGATTTGACAATCGATTGTATGGAAAAATTTGGTGTAGTTGTAGAAGAAAAAGAGGATTATAAAAAATTTATAATCAAATCTGGCCAAAGATACAAACCAAAAGAATATACAATACCTTCAGACTGGGCTTCTGCAAGCTATTTCTTTGCATTAGCTGCTATTTTACCTGGTTCAATAAAAGTTATGAATCTTGATTTAAAATCTCCGCAAGGAGAATCTGAATTTCCAGATCTTCTTGTAAATATGGGTTGCATGTATAGAAGAAATCATAAATGGCTTCAAATAACAGGTCTTGGAAATCTTAGAGGAATAAATATTGATATGTCTGATATGCCTGATGTAGTCCAAACTCTAACAATCGTTGCTGCTTTTTGTAAAGGAACTACCACTATAAGAAATATTGAACATTTAAAATATAAAGAAAGCGATAGAGTAAAAGATACTGCAGAAGAATTAAAAAAATTAGGTATTGATGTAGAATATAATGAAAATGAAATAAAAATTACTGGTGGAAATATTTCTCCTACAATTATTGATTCTCATAATGATCATAGAATGGCTATGTCTTTTGCTATCGCTGGACTAAAAGTTCCTGGAATTAAAATCACGAATCCTGATTGTGTTTCAAAATCATTTCCTGGATTCTGGAATAAATTAAAAGAAATTGGAGCTGAAATAAAAAGTGTCTAAAGAAATGGCAAATGCCATAATAAAAAAAGGCGATAAAATACTTATCATAAAAAGAAGTGATATTCCGATTTGGGAATTTCCATCTGGAAAAAAAGAAAATAATGAAACATTCAAACAAGCAGCAATTAGAGAAACAAAAGAAGAAACAGGACTTGTTGTAGAAATTGAATATGAACTTGGAAAATATGAAAATAAATTATTATTTAGAAATGTCATAAGTAAAACATTTGTATGCAAAATAAAAAGTGGAAAAATAACAAAAAATAGAGAAGTTATAGATTTCAAATTTGTAGATCCAAAAAAATTACCAAGTGATTTTGGATTTTGGTTAAAATCTACAACTAATGATTTTATAAAAAATAAAAAAAATGTTAATATAAAACAAAAATTTGGATTAATCACATGTTTTAAGTTCTTAATAAAAAATCCTCATTTTAGTTTTTATCCATTTTCAATATTAAAAAATTTAATCCGAAACTAAAAATGAAAAATATTTATTTAATAGGGTATAGAGCAACTGGAAAATCTACTGTCTCTAATATAATAAAAGAAAAACTAGGAAAAGAAGTCATACATATGGATGATGAATTAATAAAAAAGATTGGAGAAATAGGTAAATTTGTATCTATTAATGGATGGGATGCATTTAGAGATGAAGAATCAAAATTATTGAAAGAAATATCAAAAAAAAACAATATAATTATTGATTGTGGTGGAGGTATAATTGTCAGAGATAAAAATATTGAACTGATTAAAAAAACAGGAATTTGTTTTTGGTTAAAAGCATCAGCATCTACCATTGCTAAAAGATTAAAATCTGATAAAAAAATTATCAGACCTTCATTAACACAAACAAAATCAACAATAGATGAAATTAAAGAAGTATTGAATAAAAGAATTCCTCTATATGAAAAAACATCAAATTATCAAATTGATACTGAAAATAAAAGTATTGGAAAAATTACTGATGAAATTATGGAGTTGCTAAAATGACAAGAATTTGTATTCCTATTGTAGCAGAAACTATAGATAATTTCATAAAAGATATAAAAAAGGCAGAAATTTTAAGTGACTTAATTGAACTAAGAATTGATTATATTAAAGATTTTAAAATTGATAAACTTGAAAAACTGATTAAAAATTGTACTAAAGATTTTATTATTACTTGTAGACCAAAAAATAATGGTGGTAAATTTGAAGGTAATGAAAAAGAAAGAATTTCTATTCTTGAAAAAGCAATTGATTTAGAATGTCCATTTATTGATTTAGAAATAGAAACTGAAAATAAAACTATATTAAACTTAATCAATAAAAAACAGAAAACAAAAATTATCCTATCTTACCATGATTTCAAAAAAACTAATTCTCTCAAAAAACTAAAGATAAAATATGATGAAATGAACTCTTATTTTCCTGATTTTTTAAAAATTGTAACTTATGCAAATTCTATAAATGATAATTTTAATATATTTAGTTTGTTAAATGAAAAATCAAATCTAATATCTTTCTGTATGGGAATAAGAGGTCATATTTCAAGAATATTAACTGCAAAATATGGTTCATATATTTCATATGTTTGTTTAGAAGAAGGAAAGGAATCTGCAGATGGACAGATAAGTGCAAAATATATTGAAGATGTATATAATTTTTCATCTATTAATAAAGAAACAAAAGTTCTTGGTGTGTTAGGTAGTGTTGCAGAAAACTCAAAATCTAAATTCATGCATAATGCTAATTTCAAAAAGAAGAAACTAAATTTTATTTATATACCATTTAAAGTAAGAAAAGAAGAATTAAAAGAACTTATTAAAAATTTTAAAATTTTTGAATTCAGAGGTGGAGCTGTCACTATTCCACATAAAGAAGACATTATGCAATATTTTAATAATATTGATAATACTGCAAAAATTATTGGAGCTACAAATACTTTTGTAAATGATAATAGTATTTTTAGTGGACATAATACTGATTATTATGGAGCAGAACATGCACTAAAAGAAATCACAAAATTAAAAGATAAAAAAATTCTTGTAATAGGTGCAGGTGGAGCTGCAAGATCTTTATGTTATGTTCTAAATAAAGAAAAATCAAATTTTACAATAATAAACAGAACATACGAAAAAGCTAAATTACTTGCAGATGAATTCAATGGTTCTTGTTCTAAATTTAAAGAATTAAAAAAAGAAATTAATAATAATGATATAATAATTAATACAACTAGTGTTGGGATGAATCCAAACAATAATGAATGTATTATTGAGGAGAAAATATTTCCAAAAAATAAAATAATAATGGATATGGTTTACAATCCTATTGAAACTGTCCTTATTAAATTAGCAAATAAAAATAATTGTACAATTATTACCGGAGATAGAATGCTTGCTTATCAAGCAATTGGACAATTCAAACTTTGGACAGGAGTTGATCCTGATTTTGATTTAATGCAAAAGGCTTTGCTGGAGCATTTAGATGAATGATTTAATTGGAGTCGGACTAGGAATACTAAGTGGACTATTAGATGCGACAAAAAATGCATTATTTAGGTATTCTAAAAACAAAGTCGATCCTTTAACTTTTGGTCTTTACGGTGTATTTATTGCAACATTGATTATGCTACCAATTCTTTTGTTTCATGGAATTGTTATTTTAAATGTAAATTTCTGGTATTCACTTATTGCTGTCACATTTTTAGATGGGATTTCATCTCTTATGTATATCAAGGCAATTCAGATTTCTGGATTAAGTAACACTGTTCCACTTATAACTATAACACCAATATTTATTGTAATAATTGAATTTTTTATTTTAGGAGATATTCCTTCAAAATTAGGATTCTTAGGAATATTTTTGATTGTCATAGGTGCTTATTTACTTAATTTCAAAAAAAAGAATAAAAATTATTTGGAACCTTTTAAAAGTTTAATGAATGATAAAGGATCCAAGACAATGCTAATTGTATCTTTTTTGTTTGCTGTCGTTGCAATTTTATATAAGACTGGAATAAATGCTTCAGATGAAATAACTTTTTTTTCATTTGCTGTATTTTCTATCTTTATTTTCTATTTTTTTATTGCATTATTTAAAATAGATTGGAAAACATTTGTTAAAGCTAGAAAGTACTTTAAAATATTTTTTTTTACTTCAATCATTGGAACTATTGGTTCATTATTGACTACATTTGTTATGAAAATAATATATGTTAGTTATGCAATATCTTTAAAGAGACTTTCAGTTTTATTTAGTGTATTAATTGGATTTTTGATATTTAAAGAAAAAAATTTCAAAGAAAAAATAATAGGAAGTATCATTATGGTAATAGGAGTATTAATAATAGGTTTATATGGGTGAGAAAATATGTCAGGAGATTCATTTGGGAAATTATTCAAAGTAACAAATTGGGGAGAAAGTCATGGAAAAGCAATAGGTATAATTATTGAAGGGTGTCCTCCTCTTCTTAACATTACTGAAAAAGAAATTCAAAAAGAGCTTAATAGAAGGACACCGGGCCAAAGTAAAATAACTACTCAGAGAAAAGAACCAGATAAAGTTGAAATCATTTCTGGAGTGTTTAATGGAAAAACCACTGGAACTCCTATATCTATGATAATCCATAATACTGATTTCAAAAAAGAAGATTATAAAGAAATAAAAACAAAATATAGACCAAGTCATGCTGATTTTACTTATGATAAAAAATATGGAATAAGAGACCCATCAGGTGGTGGAAGAACATCTGCTAGGATGACTGCTGGAAATGTTGCTGCAGGAGTAATCGCTAAAAAAATATTAAAAGAAAAATTCAAAATTGAAATAATTGCATATGTTAAAACAGTAAGGAAAATTGTTGCAGATATAGATCCATATGATGTTACTAGAGAAGAAGTTGAACAAAACATTATAAGATGTCCAGATAATAAAAAAGCAATAGCTATGCAAAGATTGATTTCTCGAGAATTAAGCTATGGTGATTCCTTAGGAGGAATTATTGAATGTGTTATAAGAAATGTGCCTATTGGATTAGGTGAACCAATATTTGATAAAATAGATGCAGATTTAGCAAAAGCAATGTTATCAATAAATGCAACAAAAGGTTTTGAAATTGGAAGTGGTTTTTCTGGAACAAAAATGCTTGGTAGTGAACATAATGATCCATTTGTGATAGAAAAAGGAAAAGTTGTAACTGAAACAAATAATTCTGGTGGAGTGCAAGGTGGAATCACCAATGGTATGCCTATTATTTTTAGAGTAGCATTCAAACCTACATCTACAATAAGTCAAAAACAAGATACTATTGATAATAAAAATAAAGAAGTTGTTATTGAAGGAAAAGGAAGACATGATCCTTGTGTACTTCCTAGAGCTGTTCCTATTGTTGAAGCAATGTCTGCATTGGTGTTATGTGATCATTATATGAGACATATTGCACAATGTGGTGATATAAAATGAATCTTGAAGATGCAAGAAAAAAAATTGATGATATAGATACTAATATTATAGATCTTCTTTCAAAAAGACTTTCGTTTGTAAGTGTAATTGCAAGATACAAATTAAAGCATAATATTGATAGAAAAGATGAAAAAAGAGAAGAAGAAATATTAAAAAATAAAACATATTTAGGAGCTAAAAAAGGGCTTGATGATAAATACATAATAGATTTATATAAAAGAATTATTCTGGAAAGTCATATTATTGAAAAAAAAATCATGAAAAGGTGAATTAAAATGGAAGTTAGAAAAGATATATCTGAAATTAAACTTACAATTAGAAAAATAACTGAAATTGCTAAAGCAAAAAATAATTGTATCAGATTTGATATTGGACAACCAGATTTTGATACACCTCAACATATAAAGGACGCTACAAATAAAGCACTTATGGATGGAAAGACAGGATATGGTCCTGTTCGTGGAGTGGATGAACTAAGAATTGCTATTGCTGAATATGAATCTCAAAAAGATGGACTTGATTTTGATGAATCAAATATAATCGTGACTACCGGTGGTATGCATGCTTTATTTTCAGTATGTCTTGCATTTTTAGAAAAGGGAGACGAAGTAATAATTCCTGACCCTTATTGGGCCGCATATAATCTAATTATAAAATCTGTTGGTGGTGTTCCTGTTCCAGTACATTATGTCGATGATTCAAAACTTTTAATTGAAGAATTAGAACGTGCAATAACTTCAAAAACTAAATTCATATTTGTGAATTCTCCTTCAAATCCAACAGGAGAAATATTAATAGATGAAGATCTTAAAAAAATTGCAGATTTAGCAGAAGAAAAAGACATAATAATAATTTCTGATGAAGTATATGAAAGAATGCTTTTTGGTGAGCATAAATTTTCAAGTATCGCTAAATATGCTCCTAAAAGAACATTAAGAATAAATTCTACTTCTAAGACATATGCAATGACTGGTTGGAGAATTGGATGGCTTACTGGAGATAAAGATTTGATTATACAAATTGCAAAATGTATTAGAGCAACTATTGCATGTGTAACTAATTTCATTCAATATGGTGCAGTTGCTGCATTAAATGGTCCTCAAGATGAAGCAATGAATATGAAAAAAGAATATGAAAAAAGATATGTTGCATTCAAAGAAAGAGTTGATAAGATTGGATGGACTTATTTAACACCAAAAGGAACTTTTTACATGTTTGTTGATACAAAAGAAGATTCATGGCCATTCTGCCTTAAGATGATAGAAGAAATAGGCGTTTCATCTGTTCCAGGGGCTGCTTTTGGTGATTTTGGAAAAACATATGCAAGATTCTGTTATGGAAGTGTTAGTGTTGATAAAATAAATGAAGCATTTGATAGAATTGAAAAATGGTTAAAAAAATAGAATGAAAACTAAAACCAATAATATTGAAGTCATGTCGCCTGCAGGATCATATGAAGCACTTCATGCTGCAATAAAAGCAGGTGCAAATTCTGTATATTTTGGTGTAACTCAATTAAATATGCGTTCTAGATCTTCTAAAAATTTCACATTAGAAGATCTTAAAAAAATAGCTAAAATATGTTCTGACAATGATGTAAAATCATACTTAACACTAAATACTGTAATGTATGAACACGATATGACATTGATGAAAAAAATATGTGATACTGCAAAAAAATCAGGAGTGACTGCATTAATAATTTCAGATATTTCAGCAATGATGTATGCACATTCAATTGGCATAGAAATACATATTTCAACACAGGCAAACGTCTCTAATTTTGAAACTGTAAAATTCTATTCTCAGTTTGCAGATGTAATTGTACTTGCAAGAGAGCTTACATTATCACAAGTAAAAGAAATTGTTAAAAAAATAAAAAAAGAAAAAATAGAAGGACCAAATAGAGAATTAGTCCAGATTGAACTTTTTGCTCATGGAGCAATGTGTATAGCAATTTCTGGAAAATGCTATATGAGTTTATCAACATATAATTCATCTGCTAATAGAGGTGCATGTCTTCAAAACTGTAGAAGATCATACAAAGTGACAGATTTAGAAACTGGAGATGAGCTTGAAATTGATAATGAATATGTAATGTCTCCAAAAGATATGTGCACAATTGGTTTTATCGATAAAATGATTGAATCAGGTTCTGTTGTTCTAAAATTAGAAGGAAGAGGAAAAGCACCTGAATATGTATATACAGTTACAAAATGTTATCGTGAAGCTGTTGATTCATATTATAATGGAACTTATACTAAAAAGAAAATAAAAAAATTGACTGATGAATTAAAAACTGTATATAATAGAGGATTTTGGGATGGATATTATAGAGGGAAAAAATTAGATATGTGGGCAGGCGAATATGGCTCACAGGCAACTAAAGAAAAAATATATGTAGGACGTGCAGAAAATTATTATAAAAAATTAGGTATTGCACAATTCGGCCTTGATGCTAATTCAATAAGAAAAGGAGACGATTTAATAATAACTGGACCAACTACCGGAATATTAAAACAAAAAGCAAAATCATTATTTATTAATGAAAAAGAAGTTGATATCGCACCTAAAGGAAGTGTTGTTACATTTCCAATAAAAGAAATTGTAAGAAAAAATGATAAATTGTTCATTTACAAAGACATAAAAAAGTAATGGTGAATTGGAAATAAACTTACTAAAAGTTAGTAGATTTAATTTTTAATAAAAAAATGAAAATAAACTCACTAATGGTTCGTACTTTCCATTTTTTAATAAAAAAATGAAAATAAACTCACTAATGGTTCGTACTTTCCATTTTTTAATAAAAAAATGAAAATATCACATCAAAGAGATAAATGTATTGGATGCAATTCATGTGTTGAAGATGCTTCAGAATACTGGAAAATTTCCAAAGAAGACGGAAAAGCAGATTTATTAGGTTCAATAAAAAAAGGTAATTTTTATATCTTAGAAACTTCAAATATTGACATTGAAAAAAACAAAAAAGCAGCAGAAATTTGCCCAGTAAATATTATAAAAATTTATGAGTGATAATTATGAAAATAGGTTTATTAGGTCCAGCAGGAACATTTACGGAAACAGCTTTAAATAAATATAATAAAATTGCTAAAAAAGTATTTTTAAAAAGCCATTTTGATGTATTTGATGCTGTTAATAATGGTCTAGTTGATAATGGAATTATTGCTATTGAAAATCAAATAAATGGTTTTGTTTTAGCAAATATTGATCTTTTTCTAAATACTAATATGAATATAATTCAAGAAATAATAATACCAATACATCATTGTCTTGCAATACCTATTGGTTGTAAAAAAATTAAAAACATTATTTCTCATCCACAAGCTCTTGCTCAATGTCAGGATTATATTATAAAAAAATATCCAGGTGCCAGAAAAATTCCATCTGAAAGCACAGCTCGAGGAATGGAAGAAACTAAAATTATTAGTAATTCTGCAGGAATTGGGCCTACGCTGGCTGCAGAAATGAATGATTTGAATATTATTGATAAAAATATTGAAGATTATAAAAAAAATGAAACAAGATTTTTTATAATAACAAAAAAAAAAACTATTAATAATAAAGGTAAAAAAACTAGTATAGTATTCATCTGTAAGCATGAACCTGGATCATTATATAATAGTCTAAAAGTATTTGCTAAAAATAAAGTAAATCTACTTAATATTTTTTCAAGACCAATAAAAAATAAATCATGGGAATATTCATTTTATATTGAATTAGAAGGAAATGTCAATGGAAAAAAAATTATTGAATCTATTAAAAAATTAAAAGATCAAAGTTTAAAAGTAAATATTTTGGGATCATATTGATTTTTGATAAATTTTAAATATAACATACTACTAACTTCAACGAATTATGTCAAGAGATAAATCAAATATGGACTATGCAAAAGATTTATCTAGTGTAAACTTCTATTATTATTATCTATAGATTTGATCTTATTAATTTTAGGTCAAATCTCATATTGATAAAATAATTATAATTTATAAAAAAATTAATTATGGTGATAATATGAAAAATAAAATTGGAATAATAGGCGGAAATGGCAGTATGGGCAAATGGTTTAGTAATTTTTTTTCTAATCTCGGTCATGATGTAATTATAAGTGATTTAGGAACTAAACTCAGCAATAAAGATGTTGTTGAACAATCTGATGTAATAATTATTTCTCTCCCTATGCAAATTGCACCAAAAATTGTTAAAGAAATTTCTAAATTTACTAAAGAAAATCAATTAATTATTGATATAACTGCATTAAAAGAAGAAATTGTAGAAAAACTTCTAAAAACTAAATCTGAAATTGTAAGTATCCATCCATTATATGGTCCATCATTAAAATCCATATCTGGACAGACTGTTGTTGTATGTGATGTAAGAACAGATAAATGGAATGGATGGATTGAAAAAATTCTAAAAAAAGAAGGTGCTAAGATAAAAGAAGCAACACCAAAAAAACATGATAAAATGATGTCTGTAATTCAAGGTCTCACACATTTTAGTCTTATAAGTCTTGGTCATGCATTAAAAGAACTTGATATTGATATTGACGAGAGTCTGCAATACACAAGTCCGATATATAAAATAAGATTAGAAATGGTAGGAAGGATTTTGAATCAAAATCCTGTTGTATATTCAGATATAGCTATAAATAATAAAAATAGTAAAGACATCTTAAGTGTTATGATGAAATCTATGGATGAACTTAAAAAAATAATAAACAATAAAGATAGTGAAGGTTTTATTGATTATTTCAACAAAGCATCAAATCATTTTGGTGAATTTAAAAAAGAAGCAATGATAGAAAGTGATAAAATGATAAAGGCGGTAAGTGAAGATGAATGAAAAAATAATTGATGTAAATGTCTCAAATTATGAAAAAGTAATTGCTCCTTCAAAATTAAAAGAAGAAATGCCTCTTAATGAAGCAGGATCATTAATAGTTAAAAAAGCAAGAGAAAATATCAAAAATATAATGTCAGGAAAAGACAAAAGAAAGATAATAATAACAGGTCCTTGTTCAATTCATGACACAAAACAAGCAAAAGAATATGCTCAAAAACTTTCAAAATTATCAAAAAAAGTTAATGATAAGTTTGTAATAATAATGAGAGCTTATTTTGAAAAACCTAGAACTACAATTGGTTGGAAAGGTCTAATTAATGATCCAAATATTAATGGAACATACGATACAAATTTAGGATTAAAACTAGCAAGAAAAGTTTTACTTGATGCAATATCATTAGGAATCCCTTGTGGAACTGAATTTTTAGAACCATTCACACCACAATTCATTGATGATTTAATCTCTTGGGTAGGTATAGGTGCAAGAACTTCTGAATCTCCAACCCATAGACAATTAGCTTCTGGACTTTCATCTCCTGTTGGTTTTAAGAATAGTACAAATGGTGATGTCAAAGTAGCAATAAATGCAATAAAATCTGCTAGTGCTCCACAAGCTTTTTTTGGAATGGATGATGAAGGTATGGTTTGTAATGTTTCAACTAAAGGAAATAAATTTGGTCATATAATTCTTCGTGGTGGAAAAAATCCTAATTATTTCAAAGAAGATATTAAAAATATTCAAAATATGTTAAATGATACTAATCTAAATGATTCTATAATTGTTGATTGCAGTCATGGAAATTCAGGTAAAGATCATAAAAAACAGTCTGATGTGTTTAATGATATAATAAATCAAATAAATAACGGAAATGACAAAATAATTGGAATAATGATCGAATCAAATATAAATGAAGGAAATCAAAAAATTCCAAATGATTTAACCGAATTTGATAGATTAAATCTTATACATGGGGTATCAATTACAGATGGTTGTGTTGATTGGAATACAACTGAAAAAATGATACTTAATAATTATGATAAATTAAAAATATAAATTGATTTAAAATGAAAGATATTATTAAAAATAATAAAAATATTCAAAGGATGAAGTTGATGACAAAATGATAGGAACTATAGTAAATGTGATTGCAATAATTATAGGTTCTTTAATTGGTATTCTTTTTAATAAATTTATTCCTAAAAGAGTAAAAGAAATAATATTTCAGGCATTAGGGTTATCAACTATTTTAATTGGAATGCAATTAGCATTAAAAACTGAAAATGTATTGTTAGTCATTTTTAGTTTAATAATTGGTGGAATAATTGGAGAATTGATACATATAGAAAAAAAATTAAAAAAATTTGGAATTTCATTAAAAAAAAAATTAAAATCAAAAGATTCTAAATTTGTAGAAGGATTTGTTACAACAAGTCTTCTTTTCTGTGTTGGTGCAATGGCAATTGTAGGCTCAATTGAAGACGGAATAAATAATAACCCTTCAATATTATTAACAAAATCCCTCTTAGATGGTTTTGCATCAATTGCTTTTGCAAGTGCTTTGGGTTTTGGTGTTATGTTTTCAGCAATCCCAATTTTAATTTATCAGGGTGGTCTAACTTTGTTAGCTGTTTATATTAAACAATATTTGACTCCTTCTGCAATAACTGAAATGAGTGCTGTTGGTGGATTGTTAATTATTGGAATTGGATTAAGTCTTTTAAATATCAAAAAAATAAAAATTGGAAATCTGCTTCCTTCTGTTTTGGTAGCAGCCATATTAGCTATAATATTTATGTAGGTGAAATAAAATGAATGTTAATGAAAGATTAAAATTAATTAAAGAAGTTGGTGAAGAAATAGTCACCAATGATGAACTTAAAGCGCTTTTAAATGAAAAAGAAAAATTTGTTGCCTATGATGGTTTTGAACCAAGTGGAACAGATATTCACATTGCACAAGGTCTTCTTAGAGCTATAAATGTTAATAAGATGACAAAAGCAGGTGCACATTTTAAGATGTGGGTTGCAGATTGGCATGCATGGGCTAATAATAAGATGGGTGGAGACCTTGAAAAAATCCAATATGTAGGAAATTATTATATTGAAGTATGGAAAGCTTGTGGAATGGATTTAGATAATGTTGAATTTATCTGGGCAAGTGAAGCAATGGGTAAAAAAGAATATTGGAAAATTGTCATGAATATTGCAAGAACATCATCACTAAATAGAATTATCAGATGTGGACAAATCATGGGAAGAAGTGAAAAAGATAATTTATCAGCATCACAAATTTTCTATCCTTGTATGCAAGCTGCAGATATATTCTACTTAAAGGCAGATGTAACACAGTTAGGAGTAGATCAAAGAAAAGTAAATGTTCTTGCTCGTGAAGTCGGCCCTAAACTTGGTTTTTGGAAACCTATAATTGTAAGTCATCATATGTTAATGGGATTAAATGAACCTCCAAAAGATTCAAAAGATATGGATGCAAAAGACAGAACTATTGAATTAAAAATGTCAAAATCAAAACCAGATACTGCAATATTTATGACTGATTCTGAAAAAGATATCAAAAGAAAGATGAATAAAGCATGGTGTCCTCAAGGTCAGGTAGATGAAAATCCAATAATGGAATATTTTAAATATATAATTTTTGAAAAATATGATAAAATTGATATAAAAAGACCTGAAAAATTTGGTGGAGATTTAAATATTGGTAGTTATGATGAGCTTACAGAAATGTTTTCAAGTGGAAAAGTTCATCCAATGGATCTTAAAAATACTGCTGGTAATTATATCAATGAACTTATTGATCCAATAAGAGAAAAATTACTAAATGATCCGAAAATAAAAGAAATGAGAGAGAAAATTCAGACATTTAAGGTGACTAGGTAATTTTTTACTTTTTAATTATTTTTTTAATATTATATTCTAATTATAGAAAAGTTTTTATCTGTTTTTCATGTTTAATCTTTTTCATGAGAATACCAAAAAGATATGGACAATCAAAAATTGCAGAATGTCCTTTTTGTGGAAAACAAGCAATTGCAAAAAATACTCAAGGGTTAAATGTATGTCAATATCATAAAGATAATAATATTCCAGATATCAAGTGTACATGTGGTTCCTGGCTTGATTTAAAATCAGGAAAATTTGGACCTTATTTTATATGTATTAATTGTGGGAATATAAACCTAAAAAAAGGTTTAGAAATGATGGAAATACTCTCTAATAAAACTAATATAAATAATGCATCAAAAAAAAATATTGAAAAAAAAGATACAAGAAAAAAAGAAATTAAAAACAAAGAAAACCTATACCCTGGTTTTGATTATGGAATTAATTAATAGTTTTCTTTTCTATTAATATATATTTTTTAAACTCTACAAAAAGTATTTATATCATTCACTCATCTAGAAATAAAATGGAAGAAATTGTTAAAAAAGCTATGTCTCTTGGATGTAGTTTTGCAGAAGCAAAAACAATTGATTCAAAAAAAAATACTATCTCTACATCAAATAATAAAATAAATGAAATTTCATCAGGAACTAATAAGATTTTTTCTATAAGAGTCTTATATGATGGACGATGGGGGAATGCTTTTTCAAAAGAACCAAATTCAAAATTAATTTATAATGCAATTAAAAATGCAAAATTTACAGATAAAAAAGTAGAAATTGATATATTGAAACCTATTAAAAAAAAAGTTAAAACAAAAACAAAAATTTCTCTTAAAGATATTTCTCTTGATGAAAAAAAAGATATGTTATCAAAAATTGAAAAAAATAAGCCAGAAATAAACAATCTTTCATTAAAATATATTGATAGTATTACAAAATCAGAATATGTAAATTCTGAAGGATCTAATCTTAACTGGGATGATTCACTAATATTAATGGTTGCTTCTTCATATGCTAAAAAAAACGATAGATTTGAATCATTCTATGATGTTATTGCAAAACATGGTGGATTTGAAGAATCAATTGCTTTTGAAAAAAAGGCAGATAATGTCATGAAAAAATCAATTGAACTTCTTGATGCAAAGGCAATAAAAGGAGGATTTTTTCCAACTTTAATTGATCCTCATCTTGCAGGTGTTTTTGCTCACGAATGTATAGGACATGCATGTGAAGCAGATCTTGTTTTAAATGGAACATCAATACTAAAAGATAAGATGAATAAAAAAATTGGACCAGATTATCTGAATATTTATGACAATGGTGAATTATCTCATAAATGGGGTTGGTTGCCATATGATTCTGAAGGTGTTCCTGGAAAAAATACTACTTTAATAAAAAATGGAAAACTAAATTCATATATGCATACAAGAGAGTCTGCTAAAGAATTCAATGTCGAACCAACTGGAAATGGAAGAGCACAAAACCTAGATAATAAAATAATCCCTAGAATGTCTAATACTTATATTGGAAAAGGAGAAAATTCTAAAGAAGAAATACTTGAATCAATAAAAAAAGGATATTATTTAATTGGAAGTATGGGTGGACAAGTTGATCCTGCTTCAGGAGAATTCTTATTTAATGCAATGGAGGCATTTAGTATAGAAAAAGGAGAAATAAAAGAAAGAGTCATGGGTGCATCCTTATCTGGAAATGTTATGCAATCCCTTAATAGTATAAGTATGATTGGAAAAGATATTGAAGTATCTGGAACAGGATTTTGTGGAAAAAGTGGACAATATGTTCCTGTTGGAGATGGTGGACCACATTTCAAATTTGAAAAAATAAAAATTGGTGGTAAAAATTAGTGATTTTCAAAATTATTTAAAATCTAAAAAGATAGATTCTTGGGAAGTATATCTTGATGAAAGCAAAAGTACATCAATTGAAATAAACAAATCTGATGTGGAATATATCTTAAGTGGAGAAAAGACAGGTTTTGGTGTGCGTGTTGCAAAAAACAAAAAATTAGGTTTTTCATATACAAATGACATTAAAAAATTTAAAGAGTGTATAGATACTGCAATAACTATATCAAAATTAAATAATAAAGATGATGATTTTGAATCTTTTGCTAAAACAAAAAAAGAATATCCTAAAGTTAAAACATATGATAAAGACCTAGAACATTTTGATGTTAAGGATTTTCATGAATATATGAATGAATTTAGAAATATAATAGAAAAACAAGATAAAAATATAGTGACAGGAAATGGAGTTTATAGAAAAAACATAACAAACAAAAACATAATAAATTCAGAAGGTATTGATATAAAAGAAAAAAGTAGTAGTAATTCTGTTTTTTTTGATGGATTAAGATTAGAAAATGGTAATGAAAATATCAATTTAGAACTTGGAGATGCAGATATTGGAATACTTAACCCAAATGTTGCAAATGAATTTGGAAAAAGACTTGTATCTATGAAAAATAAAAAAGATATTGCAACTAAAAAAACATCAATATTATTTCATCCTGAATGTTTTGGCGCAATTATGGATGAATTTATTAATAATTCATTTAGTGCTGAAAATATACAAAAAAATAAATCAATTCTATGTGAAAAAGAAAACAAAAAAATGTTTGATGAAAAATTATCAATCTCTGATGATGCTACTATTAATGGATTATATGATAGTAGAGTAGCTGATGATGAAGGTATCCCTTCACAAAAAACAACTTTAATAGAAAAAGGAATTGTCCAAAATTTCATATATGATTCTTATACTTCTAATAAGGAAAAAAAAGAATCAACAGGAAATGCTTCAAGAACATATTTTTCAAAACCATCAATTTGTACTTCAAATATTTTAATAGAAGAAGGAAGAAGAAAAAATCTAATTTCTGAAATTGATGAAGGTATTTATCTAAAAGGATTAATGGGTATTCACACAATGAATCACTCTACTGGAGATTTTTCACTTAGTGTATATGAAGGACATAATATAAAAAAAGGTGAAATTATATCTCCATTAAAAGATACAATGATTTCAGGAAACATAATTAATATTCTAAACAACATCATAGGAATAGGTAAAGGTAAAGGTAAATATTTATGGGGCGAAGGTTCTGTTTATACTCCTGAAATACTTGTTTCAAATGTTCAGGTGATAGGATCAAAATGAAATTAAAAATTCCTCGTGCAATGTCTACACAACATCCTGATAATGTAAAACAGCCATTTTTTGTAAATAATTCGGTTATATCTGGTGATGATGAAATAAAAGAAGCATTCTATGCTTTTTCACATCTTAAAATTAATGAACAATTATGGGATTGTGAAGGAAAAGAAGTTGATAATTATGTTGTCGAAAAATTACTTACTAGATATGAAGATTATTTTCTAAAAAATAAATTAGGAGAAGATATTTTCATTACTTTAAGATCTCCAAATCCACGTGTTGAAAAAAATCAAGGTAAAATCCTTCTTGAAACTTTAGAATCAATTCCTAGAAATTTTGATGTTGCAGAAAAATTTTATGGAACAGGTATTGCACCAATATTTGAAGTTGCAATCCCAATGACTTCATCATCTGAGGAAATATTTAGAGTAAAAGATTATTATAATAAACAAACAATTGGTAAAGAAAATAATGTTATAGATGATATATCAATTAAAAACTGGGTTGGTGAATTTAAACCAAAAGACATTAATGTAATTCCTTTAATTGAAGATAAGACAAGTATGCTTCGAGCAGATAAAATAATTGAAGAATATATCGAAAAAGCTAAAATTCAAGAACATCAAAGAGTATGGCTTGCAAGAAGCGATCCTGCACTTAATTATGGAAATCTATCTGCAATTTTAATAAATAAAATTTCATTACAAAAAATTCATCATCTAGAAGAAAAATCTTCAGTTGATTTGTATCCAATTATTGGATGTGGTTCGGCACCTTTTAGAGGTAATTTTAGACCAACTAAAATGGATAATATTTTAAAATCATACCCTAGCGTCCAAACTTTCACTATGCAATCTGCTTTCAAATATGATTAT
Organism: archaeon; assembly: GCA_018671515.1. Taxonomy (GTDB): domain Archaea; phylum Nanobdellota; class Nanobdellia; order Woesearchaeales; family GW2011-AR15; genus JABHHN01. The sequence continues at coordinate 54,847 of JABHHN010000080.1, forward strand.
TCTGAAGAACAAGTAAGAGAATCTGTTAATTTATTAGAAAATACAAAAGTAAAAAATCCAATGCAGATTGATGAAAATTTAGGATTAAAAGTAATTGAAAAAGTTTCTTCAAAATATCAAGAACAAATATATCATATTGCACCTTTAGTAAATAAAATTTCTAACTATATACCTCAAAGAAGAAAAAGAAAACTTCATATTGGTCTTTTAGGGTATTCCAGAAAAAGTGGAACAATTAAACTTCCAAGAGCAATAAAATTCTGTGCTTCATTATATTCTTTAGGGCTTCCCCCTGAAATACTCGGTCTTTCATCTCTTAACGATAAGGATTTTGATTTTATTGATGAATCAACTGCTTCATTTAATGAAGATACAATGGATGCTTTAAAATTTTTAAATATTGATAATCTTGATTTGTTTCCTTTAAAATTACAAGATGAAGTAAAAGAAACATTAAAAAGATTTGATGGTTATGAAATAAATAAAAAACATAAAAAAATCACAGACATAATTGCAAATAATTTTAAAAAAAATAATCTTCTTAGTGTTTCTGAAGATATAGAACGTGCTGCATCAATAAGGAATTTTTTAGGATGAATATAAAAAAATTACAAAAAAAATTAAGAGAAAATAATATTGATTTTGCTATATTTTATAATCCTGATGAATCAGCTAATTCAAATGTAGTTTACTTCTCTAATTATCATGGTGAAGGATTTCTTGTTGTTCCAAAAAACAAAGAACCTTTCCTTATATCAAACAGACGTGATTATGAACTTGCATTAAACACAGGAATTAAGACAATAAATAGAAGTAAAGAAAAAACTATTAAAAATATAATAAATGAAGAAGTATCAGATTATCATATTGTTGGTATAGATAAACCAAATCTTTCTGTTTATTTATTTGAAAAAATCAAAAAAAAAATCAAAGGTAAGTATAAAGATATTTCAACCATTTGTAAAGAAATTAGAAAATATAAAACAGATAAAGAAATAAAAGAAATAAAAAAAGCCTGTCAAATAACTGATAAAATTTTTGAAAAAATTATTTCTAATTTTTCATTTAAAACTGAAAATGATATAAAATTATTTATTGAATTTGAAATTAAAAAATTAGGATGTGAACTTGCATTCCCTCCAATTGCTGCTAATGAAAAAAATGCAGCAATTCCGCATTATACTGGAAATTCAAAAATAAAATCTGGTTTTTTACTTCTAGATTTTGGAGCAAAATATAATGGATATTGCTCTGATATGACAAGAATGTTATATATTGATAAACCAAAAATTGAAGAAATCTCTAAATATGAAAAATTAAGAAAAATACAACAAAAAACTATTGAAAATTGTTCTATAAGGGATAGTTTTTCAAATATTTCCAAAAAATGCAGAAAACTTCTAGGTGAAGATGATGAATTCTTCATACATACCTTAGGACATTCTCTTGGTATGGACATACATGAATATCCTACAGTTCATACTGGTGCAAAAGAAAAAATTGAAAATAATATTATTTTTACAATTGAACCAGGTGTATATTATAAAAATAAATATGGAATCAGAATTGAAGACACAGTTGTATTTATTGATGATAAATTAGAAATTCTTACAAAGTCAAAGAAAGATTTAGTAATAATCAAAAAAAGAAAAAATTAAATCTTAATGTTGGTGGAGATTTATTTCTTAATCTATTTACTCCAAAACCAACTAATGTTTTATGATCCATTTAAACCACCTCAAAAATTATTTAGGAGAATATAGATTTAATTACTAGGTTTAATCATTCAATCCAAAAGTATTTATATCATTTTAATTTATAGTCTTAAATGAGATATAATCAAAATTCATGGGTTTCTGAAGTAAATTATTATAAAAGAAAATTAAAAAAATTAAATCCTAAAAATATATTCATATATGGAAAAATTTCAAAGAAAGCTTTTTTTTCTCTTGCTCCATTATCATGTGCAACAAATGAGTTAGGTATTGAAATGTGTGTCAAGTTAGATTCAAGTTCTAACCAAGAATATCTATTTGATTTTTGGGATGTTTTTGACAAATATAAAAAAAAGGTCAAAAATAAAAAAACTGTAGCATTATCAAATTTTATTGATCAATTAGATAAGAAATCAAATAAAATAAAAAAATATTTTAAAAGACCAGATTTAATATTAAAAATAAAAAAAGAAAGTTTTGGAAACATATTAGAATATAAAACCTCTTGGATAAAATATTTCATGTGGAATAAATTAAAAAAAACTGCAGATTCTATAATAAAAAATGTATATAATCTAAAAAAAAAAGATAACTTTGGTATTGGATTTGAATTTGTATTAAAGAAAAAAAACCTTGATGTTCCACTTCAAGATTATCTTGATTCTTATTTCATATGTTATTCAAAATATTTATCTGCTATAAAAATTACTAATAAGATTTCCATGTCTGCATCTACAAGAAAAATGTCAAGTCTTGATATGCCAAATCTGACTACTGAACTAATAACAACATTAATTGGGCTTGAACTAAGTAAAAATATAGATGAACCAATTTTCAAAAAATATAATATTTTATCAAAAGAATTGAATCTTAATAGAATCAAAATAAATTCTGCAACTTTTGCAATATCTGGAAAAGGATATCCTGGAAAACATTTATTTGGTCAAATGATTGGATACCCTACACCAAATAAAAAAACAAGATGGTCTTCTCCAAGTGGAATAATATACAAGTTCTCTTGGTATCCTCAATCTCATGAAGAGAGTAGAGATCCAATGAATAGAATCTCTTTTACACAAACTGTACCAATTGATATTTATATAAAAAGTACATTAATAGATTATAATTTGATGAGAAAAAGAAACAAAAAAATTTCAAACCTTCTAGAAAAATGTGATACTGTTTTTGTAAAAAGTAATATAAAAAATGGTTGTAATTTTGAAGTCGGACTCATTAAAAAAGATGGAACTAGAAGAATGATAAAGGGCAGTGATTCTGATACAAGAAAAATAATAAATCCAAATCATAAAGATAAAAACTTTGGAATGATGGCAAATATCCCAGGAGGAGAAGCTTTCACAACACCTGAATATATAAAAGGAAAAATAGTAGGAGATGTAGTAATTGAAATAGATAGATCTTATCCTTTGTCTTCAAAAAAACCATTTATTGTAGAATGTAATATGAAAGGATATAAAGTAATTAGTGGTCCTAAAAAAGTAATTGATGCATTTAATAGAAAAAAAAAAGAAGCTTGGATTAGAATAAAAAATCAAGAAAAAAGTAAAAGTATTCCATCCAAACTTATTAAATTAAAAAAAGATAATTTCAATAAAATAGGTGAATTTGCAATTAATACAAATCCAAATGCAAAATTATGTGATTATCTTATTATAAATGAAAAAATTGCCAATATGATTCATGTAGCTTTTGGTTCAGGATTTGAGCCAGATAAGGCAACAGAGTATCATATGGATGTTGTTATTGATTCACCAAGACAGAAGCTTGATATATTTGGTATTGATAAAAACAAAAAAGAAATCTGGATAATAAAGAAAGGAAAATTTGTGATTTGATTTAGATATTTGAAACTTCTTATAAACTTATCCCACAATCTTTAAAAATAAAATTTCCTTCCAAAGAATTGAATGAATAGTGACAAAGAATTAGCCAGCATCATGTTTTCTTATACATCAAATATTAATGAATTAGAAGAAGAAAATAGATTGTTAAATGAAACTGTAACACGTCTTAGAAATGAACTAGAGAGATATAAGACTCCACCTCTAATGGTATGTGAAATAAAAGAAATACTAGAAAATAATGCAATAATCAGAGTTCCAAATGGAAATCTATTCTTTGTATGTGTTTCTGAAAGTTGTGAAAATTTATCAACGGGTGATTCAGTTCTTGTTGATCAAAAAAATCTTAATGTAATTAGAAAATTCATAAAAACAAAAAACTTCAATGTAGAACAATTTGTTATAATGCAAAATCCAAAAGAAAATTTTAATGATGTGGGTGGACTTGCAAAACAAATAAATGAAATTGAAGAAGTTGTAACATTGCCTATGCAAAAACCTGAATTATTTAAAAGAATAGGTATTGAACCACCAAAAGGTATATTACTTTATGGTCCTCCTGGAACTGGAAAAACACTTCTTGCAAAAGCTGTTGCAAATTCATCAAGTAGTACATTTATACAAGTAGTTGGTTCTGAACTGGTTCAAAAATTCATTGGTGAAGGTGCAAAATTAGTAAAAGAGATTTTCCAGCTTGCTAGAGAAAAAGCTCCATCAATTGTTTTCATTGATGAACTTGATGCACTAGCTTCAAGAAGAGTTGAAATTGGAACTTCTGGTGAAAGAGAAGTTCAAAGAACATTTATGCAGCTTTTGGCTGAGATAGATGGTTTTAAACCATTAGGAAATATAAAAATAATTGGATGTACAAATAGAAAAGACATTCTCGATTCTGCAATTACAAGACCTGGAAGACTTGATAGAATGATACTTGTCCCACTTCCAGATAAAGATGGATTACAACAGATTTTTAAGATTCATACTAAAAATATGAAACTTGATTCAGATGTCGATACTGATAAGATAATTATTCAAATGGAAGGATTCTCTGGTGCTGAAACTAAAGCCGTGTGTACTGAAGCAGGATATTTTGCAATAAGACAGAATAGAGAGACTATAAAATTAGAAGATTTCTATAAAGCAGTAAATAAAGTTAAATTAGAAGAAGAAACAGAAGGAAAAGATTTCATGAATATGTTCGGATAGTTCTAAAAAAATCTTTGATAATATTTTAAAAAAATTGCGCGCTCAGTAGTTACTCCTTTCTTCATCGGCCTTTGGCCTTAGTTGGTGTTCACTTCTTCATTGCACGCATATTTTAGGAAAAAGTGTTTATTTATAACTATGTCTTATATTTTAGCTCCAATATCTTTAAATAAGAATAAATAATGTTTACACTCTATGGTAGATGCAGATTCTGTTCTTGATTTTGTTAAAAAAAGTGGCCCCGTTATTCCAAGATATGTTGTAAAAGAATTAGGAGCTGATACATTTATTGTTGGAGCTATTTTATCTACTCTTGTCAATGAAAATAAATTAAAATTAACAAATACTAAATTTGGTGGTACTCCTATGTACTATGCCCAATCACAAGAAGAAAAAATTCAAGTTCTCTATAAATTTCTACATGAAAAAGAAAAGAAAGCATTTGATATGTTAAAAGAAAAAAAAATAATCAGAGATGGCGGTCTTTCTCCTGTTTTTAGAGTTGCTCTTAGAAATATAAAAGATTTCGCAAGACCATTAGAAGTTAATATAAAAGGTGAAAAAGAGTTATTCTGGAAATGGTATATGCTCCCTACAAATGAAGCTGGACCTATTATAAAAAAATTAATTTCCACTACAAGTATTAGCACAGGAAACAAAGAAGAAAATAAGGAAATTCCTGTTAAACCCATTCAAGAAGAAAAAATAAAAAAAGAACCTATAGAAGAAAAAAAAGAAATTCCAATTGAAAGAAAAGAACAAATAAAAGAAAGTGTTGAAATAGAAAAAGAAGAACCTAAAGAAGTCAAAGAAGAGCAAAAAACTATTAAAAAAATAGAAACCACTGAAGATGAATTCTTAATAAAAATCAGAAATGAATTTAATAATAATAAAATCGAAATAATTGAAGAAGAAATTATTAAAAAAAATTCAGAAATAGATATTATTATTTCATTTGATAGTCCAGTTGGGAAATTGAAATTTTTTTGTAAAGCAAGAAAAAAGAAAAAAATAAATGATAAAGATATAAGTTCGGCAATGATTACAGCTAATAATAAAAAACTCCCTCTACTTTTTGCAACTACTGGAGATCTGGCAAAAAAAACAATAAAGATGCTAGAAAATGAATTTAAAGGAACATATGTATATTATTTCAAATGATTTCTAATTATAATTATACAATAAAAAATTACTCAAAATAAAAAAATTATATATATGATGCTTTCTTTCAAAACAATGTAATGGGAACAAAATTATCTAATCTTTTAATCACTAAAGAAATTACTATAAATTCATTGATGAATAAAAAATTAGCAGTAGACGCATATAATCAATTATACCAATATCTTAGTACTATCAGACAAAGTGATGGTTCCCCTCTTAAAAATTCTAAAGGCAAAATTACAAGTCACATTTCTGGCCTATTTTTCAGGACAGTAAATCTTATGGAAAAAGGTATAAAATTAGCATTCATATATGATGGTGTTGCACCTGATCTAAAAAAAAAAGAAAAAGATAGAAGAAGAGCAATAAAAGAAGAAGCAGTTAAATTATATGAAAAGGCAACTAAAGATCAAGATATTGAATCAATGAATAAATATGCTAAAAGAACTTCAAGACTTACTAGTGAAATGATTGAAGAATCAAAAGAACTACTTTCTGCTTTAGGAATACCACATTTTACTGCGCCAAGCGAAGGTGAAGCACAAGCTGCTTATATGGTAAAAAAAGGAGAATTCTATGGTATTATTTCACAAGATACAGATTCTTTATTATTTGGTGCAACAAGAGTTATAAAAAATTTAACAATATCAAAAAAGAAAAGATTTCCTGGTTCTCCTGCATATAAAAAAAATGAACCTGAAATAATTAATTTAAAAGATAATCTAAACAATCTTGGTATTGATATTGAACAACTTATTGCGTTAAGTATGCTTGTTGGTACTGATTTTAATATTGGTGGAATAAAAGGAATTGGACCAAAAAAAGGCATTACATTAATTAAAGAATATAAAAACAATTTTGAAGAATTATTCAAAGAAGTCAAATGGAATGAATATTTTGATTATCCTTGGACTGATGTATATTATACTATAAAAAATATGCCTGTTCAAGAGGAATATTCATTAAAATGGAATCCTCCAAATATAAATAAAGTCAAAGAAATTCTTGTAGATAAATTTGAGTTTTCAGAAAATAGAATAGAAAGTACAATAAAAAAAATAAATATAAGTCAATCTCAAAAAGGACTAGGTGATTTTTTTTAAAATGATTTGGCATTATTTAATATTAGGAAGTGCAATGGTAAAGACATGCCATGATTTTATTTTAAAAAAAATACTAAAGAAAGAATTTTCATCTGAAGCATTTTTAAACATATCTCTTTTAACTCTTCCTTTTTTTATTTTTTTTATATATGACATAAATTTTGATATTCCAACCAATATTTATTTACTAATTATAATAAGATCTTTTTTTGTTGTTGCTGGAGGAATATTGTTCAATCTTGCATTAAAAAATTCTGATCTATCTGTTGTAGCCCCTTTCTACAATCTAAGTCCAATTTTTGTAATAATAGTAAGTTCAATTCTTTTAGGTGAAAGATTAATATTAATAGAATATTTTGGGATTGCTTTAATGATTTTAGGATCTCTTCTTCTAAAAAATGAAGATGTATCAATAAATGATCATAATAAATTTGTAAAATCAAAATATTTTGCATATGTGATTGTTTGTCTTGTATTATGGGCAATTTCTGCAACTCTTACAAAGCCAATCGTAAATGTTATATCTTCAATAAATGCTCTTTTTTTTTCAATGTTATTTTCAGTAATTTTCCTTTTATTATTTCAAGTAATAAAACATAATAATTTTTTAAAAATTGTAAAAGATTTAAAGAAAGATTGGAAAATTGTTTCAATTGCTGCCGTTACAAATTTCATTTATTCAATTCTTTATTTTATGGCTTTAAGTCATCCTAGTGCAAAAGTTAGTATAATTATTCCTTTATTTAGATTCTATGTGTTTCTTGAAGTGTTAATAGGTGGAGAGATACTAAAAGAAAAACATTTCTTTAAAAAATTGTCTGCATCAGCAATCATGTTAATTGGTGTAATTGTAATGGTTCTCACCTAAAATTTTTAAATTATCCTTTTCTTCTTAATCTATATGAATACTATAAAATGTAATTTGAAATCTGCACAAAAGACAAAAAAACTATTGATTGAAAATAATCTCCTTGATAGACTTCATATTCCAATCAAAGAAAATAGTTTTATTTTCTTTCCTATTAATTCTTTTAAAAAAACAAAAATGATTTTTAAAAATGGAATTTTTGAAAAAAAAGAATTAGATAAAGTTAAAAAAAAAGATTTTAAATCGTTATTACCTAAAAATATTGATGTTCCTTCTTCTTTTGATGTAATTGGAGATATTATAATTATAGAAATAAAAGAAAATATGATCAAAAACGAAAAAAAAATTGCAAAAGCATTACTTAAAACATATAAAAATACAAAAACCATCCTTAAAAAAGCAGGAGAACACTCTGGTGAATTCAGGACACAAGCTTTAAAATATTTAGCAGGAATTAATAAAAAAGAAACAGCGTATAAGGAAAATAATACCAAAATTTCCCTTGATGTAGAAAAAATATATTTCTCTTCCAGATTAAGTACCGAAAGAAAAAGAATTTTCAAAAAAATAAAAAAAGGAGAAAAAGTTCTAGTAATGTTTGCTGGTTGTGGTCCATATCCTTTGACTATTTCTAAAAATACTAATGCTAAAAAAATTATTGGTGTCGAAAAAAATCCAATTGCATCAGAATATTTTAATAAAAATATTATTCTTAATAAAATAAACAATATTGAAGCAATTAATGGAGATGTTAAAAAAATTGTTCCAAAATTAGATGAAAAATTTGATAGAATAATCATGCCTTTGCCTAAAGATGCTGCAGAATTTCTTTATTTGGCATTTCATGTATCTAAAAAAGGAACAATAATTCATTTATATGGGTTTGAACATGAAAAAGAATTTAATATTGCATTAAAAAAAGTAGATGATGTATGCAGAAAACATAATATCAAATATAAATTAATAGAATTGGTAAAATGTGGTCAATATTCTCCTGGAAAATTCAGAATTTGTGTTGATTTTAAGATTTTATCCTAATACATTTATGGCTTAGTCCACTTAACTTCATAATAAGTTACATCTTCTTCATCATCTACAATTCCCAAAAGAAGTTTCTTTTTTGTTGAATGAGCAACCCTGTTTTTTGCTGAAAAATCATACCATGTCAAATAAGAACTCTCATGTACAGGGAAAACAACCCATTTTGCGTGATCTTCTCCTGGTTTTATGCCCCTATCATAGACTCTGAAATCTGCTCCAAATTTAAGCGCAGTCTTTACTATGTAACCTCTATTTCTAAGATCTTTATACACTGAATATCTAATTCCAAAATTTTTATCATTTTTTTTTGCTTTTTTATAAAATCTTTCTTCAGAAAAAGGACTATTTCTTCCATCTAAAATTTCTAATTTTTTATTTTCTAATAAAAAGAGAGATTCAAGCATAGATAATTTTACTCTTTCATTTTTTAGAATTAATCCAAACCTACTCTGATTATATAACATCTTAGCAGCATCGCTATTCTCTGTCAATACTGAATTTTCTCTAAGTATTGCCTTTATTGTCTCTTCTTTATTTGACATTTTATTTTTATGAAGTTAGATTTTCTATATATATTCTTTCTTTTTATGTATATTATTCTAAAATTATAAGTAAGAGTTATAATTATTATTATTATTTTCTATATAGAAAATTATTAACAAAACAATTAAAAATAGAAGTAGAATACGAAAAGATATGGAAATCACCTTTTTAGGAACTGGATGTATGTCTCCTACAAAAAAAAGGAACCATCAAGCTATGTTTTTGAAATATAGAGACGAAGGACTATTATTTGATTGTGGAGAAGGTACTCAGAGGCAATTCTTGTTTGCCAATATAAAAATGACAAAAATTACAAAAATATTCATAAGTCATTGGCACGGAGACCATGTTCTTGGAATTGTTGGCTTACTACAAACATTAAATAATTCTGAATATAATAAAAAACTTGAAATATATGGGCCTTATGGCACAAAAAAAAAAATGACTGGTCTTTTCAAATTATATGATTTTAATTTATCTTTTGATTACAATATTTTTGATATAAAGGAAGGAATAATTGTTGAAGAAAAAGATTTTAAAATAATGGCTGTGGAGTTGGATCATGGAATTCCATGTTTTGGGTTTTCTTTTTTAGAAAACGATAAAAGAAAAATAAATATGTCTTTCATAAGAAAGAAAAAAATTCCAAATGGTCCTTTACTTGGAAAACTACAAAATAACAAAGATATAGAATGGAATGGAGAAAAAATATCTGCAAAAAAAGCTACATCTCTTGTTTCTGGTAAAAAAATATCATTTATCATGGATACTATTTTGTGTGATGGGTGTTCTACTTTAGCAAAAAATTCAAATGTTTTAATATGTGAATCTTCTTTTACTGATGAATTTGAAAATAAAGCAAAAGAGTTTAAACATATGACTGCAAAACAAGCAGGTATACTAGCAAAAAAAAACAATGTTAAAAAATTAGTCCTGATTCATTTTTCTCAAAGATTTAAATCCACAAACCCTATTTGTGATGAAGCTAAAAAACATCATAAAAACACTATATGCGCAGAAGATTTGTTTATTCTTAAAATATAATTTCATAGTCAAATCAAGGAAATATTTATTAATCTTGATTCTCTAAATTTTATAGATGGAAAATTTATATCTTATTTATCCTGCAATGCTTCTTTTATTTGGGACACTTGTTAGTGCTCTAGCAAGTAAATTAGAAATATCAAATGCTTTTTTTCTTTATTTTACTGGAATGATTTTAGGTGCCTTTGGTTTAGTAAATTTTCCAACCGAAACCATAATAGGAATTAGTAGTCTTGCTGTTGTTTTTGTTGTATTTGAAAGTACGGTAAAATTAAAATTCAAAGATATTAATAAATTCACAAAATATAGTTTAAATATTGTTGTGGTTTCTTTTATACTGCATATTTGCACAATAACTCCTCTCGTGTATTTTATGTTTCCTATATCTGATGACCCATTTATCTCTTTTATTTTATCTCTTGTTTTTTCTTCAATTGTTTATGGTATTGATCATGATATAACTTTAACTAAAAAACTTAAAAAAAATCATAAATTAGTTAAAATTCTTGAGGTTGAATCCTTAATAAATAGAATCCTTACTATAGTAATTCCTCTATTATTATTAAAATATATAACGGCTTTAATTACTACTTCTGTATTACCTGGGTTTGAAGTCTTTCTTTTTTTCAAACAAGTATTATTTGGTATAATTATTGGTGTTGTAATAGGATTTTTTGTATTAATTGTTTTAAATACAAAAATAGTTGAGGAAATAGCTTATCTAATTGTTATTACTTCGTCTATTGTTACTTTTTCAATTACAGAATTTTTTGGATTAAATGGCGTTCTTTCTTTAACCTTTTTTTCTTTAATTTTTGGTAATTATCATGTAAAACATAAAAAACAACTAGAAAAAATTACTTTCTTATTTGGTCATATTTTCAATATATTTGTTTTTATCTTAATTGGTACAAAAATGCTTATTAGTTTTGATTACTTTTTTTTTGGTACTTTACTTTTTTTAGTTTATATTTTCGTTCGTTTTGTTTCTGTATTTATCTCTCTAAAAACGAAAAAATTTTCCTTTAAAGAAATTATTTTAGTTTCTTTTAATGTACCAAAAGGAATTGATGTAGCAATAATAATACTCCTTATGATGACACAATATAATTATATAAATGGAATAGAAAATATTGTCAATTTATGTCTTTTATTCTCATTATATTCAATTACATTATCTAATGTGTTGGGATTGTTTTCAAAAAATTTAACTTCTTAAAAGGATTTTTTTGCTAATTTTATATCTTCTTTTTTTATCGTCTTTCTTCCTGCGTGTTTGGAAAAAATTATTGCTTGATGAGATATTTTCCCACCAATCTCTTCAAGAATTTCTCTAAGTTCTTCTTTTGCTTTTTCAGAAACTCTTTGTGCACCTGCTGCCTTCATAATTTTTTCCATCGAATGTAATGAGATTATTTTTTTTGTCATATATATTCTAAATATAAAAAGACTTAAAAATCTTGTTCATTGATTTTTAAACATGTCAAAAAGAAAAGGATCTATTGGAGAAAGACAATTAATAAATCTTTTTTGGGCAGCAGGATGGGCAGCAATACGGTCTGCGGGTTCTGGTTCTACTTCTTTTCCCTCTCCAGATCTTCTAGTTGGAAATAAATCAAGAGTACTTGCTATTGAAGCTAAAGTTACAAAAGAGAAAAAAAAATATTTTCCCAAAGAAGAAGTAAAACAATTAATAAATTTTTCAAAATATTTTGGTGCAGAAAATTGGTTTGCTATAAAATTTCATAGGGTTGATTGGATCTTTTTTTCTCCAGAAGACCTTATTGAAAAAGAAAATTCCTTTGTTGCTAGTCTAGAATTATCAGAAATCAAAGGAGTCTCTTTTAGTGATTTAATCCAATCTTACTAAAGGTCTTTATTTTTTAACCAAGAATTATAATGTAATGCTTCATAATAAAAATGATGTGATTGGTGTATTCCCAATTCACTTATTATGCCAGATATACTTTTATTTTTTATTTTTTCATAATGTTTTTCAAATTCTTTGTCCTTTATTGCATTATGAGCGTCTAAATAAAATGAAGATGCACACACATAGGTTGGTTTATGAAATTTATTAGCTATCTCTATACACATATTTGTTCCTTTTTTACAAATTGTGTGATTTTTTGAAATTTTGTCTGCTCCTATCAAAATCATGTTTGATTCTTTAATTGCATAATACATGTCTAAATCTTCAACATATTTTATGCCTTCTCCAAGATATTGCCAATTTTCATATATTGGTGTCAATTTTGGTGCAATAACTTCTATATTTTTGTTTTTCTTTAATTTATCTAAAGAATAAGACAGAAGCGTATTTATACCGTGAACATATATTTTTTTATTTGTTGTTGTTTTATGTTTTATGTGTTTGTGAACTTTTCTTTTATTATCTAAAAATAATAAAAATAATTGATTTTTATTGTCATTTAATTGTCTATGTGTATTTGTTTTTTTTAAATTATGAATTAAATATTTTAGAGAATTTTTAACAACAACATTATCTTTGAATTGATTAATCATTGCTCTTTTAGTAAAGAGAATTTCGCTTGAATCCTTTTCTTGAGAAATCTCACAAATTGAGTGAGAAACCGCTTTAGCAAAAAGTTCCTTGTCATGGAGTTTCTTATTCATAACAAGGTGTTGTATCATCTTCTTTTCAACGCTTTTTCTATTTTTAATTCTTCCTGTTCTATTTTTATTTCTTCTTTTGCGATTTTCATTGCCATTTTTTCAATATTTTCGTCCATTCTAGCTATCCTTCGTTCTAAAAGAACCAAGATTCTTAGACTATACACTATAGCAGCTGTTGTTCCGACAATTATTGATAATATCGCTTGTTCTATGGTAAGCATAGGTACACCTCTTTTGTTATTGTAATTTCAATATTAAAAATATAACAGAATAAATATATAAAATTATTGTTTATCAAAAAACATTTTATTGTTCTTTAATATTTTAAATGTTTTAAAAAAAATATTTAAAAAATTAAAATTAGAACCCAAAAGCATCAGAAATCGCACCGCTAAAATGTGGTGTATTTACCCACACACAGGTTTCATAACTTGGGTGTGTTTCTTCGTCATTTGTTAAAAAAAATGCTGCTTCTCTATTATCTATAACACAAAATCTTGTTTTTGGTTTTGTAATTTGTGTATAGTAAATGTTTTCTTTAATTTTTGAAAATTCTTTCATTGTTGCTTCTTTATCTGGTGTAGAAATTTTTATGTTTACTCCTCTTTCTGCTGCTTTTTTTAATACTCTTTGTAAATGTTTTCCTTTTCTTTTTGCGCCTTCTGTTGTTGTAAGAATATTTATACTTTCTTTTGCGCCCTTTATCATTGTTTCCATATGATTATAAATGTTTTCTCTTCCTTTAACGCTTCCCGCTAAATCGGAGGGTTCAACCAAATCTATTCCTTGTGTATGTAATTGATTCAGTTCTTTCATTGCTGGGCTTTCTCTTAGTTCTTCTAACATTTTTTGACTTTCTTCTGCTTCTATAACTACTTTTTTCTTAACTCTTTCTATTACTTCGCCCGGCGGAACCGCTAAATATTTTATTGGTTTTCCTATTTTCATAATTATAAATCCTTTTTTTTCGAGACTTTCTAATACATCGTATGTTCTAGATCTTGGAACATTTGCTACGTCTGAAAGTTCTCCGGCAGTTGCTACACCCATAGAAAGCAACGCGGTCCATAGTTTACTTTCATATATATTTAATCCAAATTCCTTTAATTTTAATAATAAACTTTTTTGAACTATCATTTTTGTCTCCTTTCTATTTATTTGTGATTGAATAGGGGTAAATGTAATTTATATATAAATGTATTTGTTTTTATTATTTAAGAGTGACAACTAACTCCCTCTGTCCTTTGTTTCCTATGGAACTTATTTATAAACAAAAACTCTCTTATTATTATTATTTATTTTCTATATAGAAATAAATAAATAAATAAATAAATAAACCTCTTTAAAAACAAACAACAACAACAACAGGAGTTCCATAGGAAAAGAAGGGGACAGGGACAACATAAAACAAAAAAACTAAATCTTTTTAAACCTATATTTCTTTTGGAACTATATGAAAGAGAAACATTTAACGTCTTTTTTTGAAAGATATATTGAAGAAAACAAAGTATTTAAAGAAAAAAAAGCGTTACAATCAAATTATACTCCAGAAAAAATACCCCATAGAGAAATACAAATAGAACAAATAGCAAACATTTTGGGGCCCGCGCTTAGAAACGAGCTCCCCTCCAATTTATTTATTTATGGTAAAACAGGAACCGGAAAAACGGTTAGTATAAAACATGTTACAAACACCATGAAAGAACTTGGGAAAGAAAGGGGTCTTGCAATAAAGATAATTTATGTTAATTGTAAATTAAAAAGAGTTGCGGACACAGAATATCGACTTATTTCTCGACTTATTAGAGATTTAGGAACAGACGTTCCGTCTACCGGGCTTCCAACAGATGAAATTTATAATATTTTTTATGCGTTAGTTGAAAAAGAAAAAAAAACATTTATTTTAATTTTGGATGAAATTGATCAACTTATAAAGAAGGCGGGAGACGAAATAATATATAATTTGACGAGAATAAATTCAGAACTTAAACAATCAAAAATAGCGATGGTTGGAATAAGCAATAGTCTTACTTTTACATCAGATTTAGAACCAAGAGTTAGATCTTCTCTTAGTCAAGAAGAATTGGTTTTTCCGCCATATAATGCGGTTCAAATTCAAGATATTTTGAGAAATAGATCTTTTGAAGCTTTTAAAGAGAACGCACTAACTCCTGGAGTTATTGAAAAATGTGCAGCATATGCGGCAAGAGAACATGGAGATGCAAGAAGAGCACTTGAACTTTTAAGGGTGGCAGGAGAACTTGTAGATAGAGACAAAAGAGAAAAAGTTGAAATTCAAGATTTAGATAAAGCAGAAGAAAAAATAGAAAAAGATAGAGTAATCGAAACAGTTTCTACACAACCAAAACAATCACAAGCATCTCTTTATTGTATATTGGTATTATTTGAAGAAAGTGAAGGAAAAATATATACGGGAGACGTATATGATGTATATAAGAAAATTTGTCCAATGACAGATCTTCGTCCTTTGACACAAAGAAGGATTTCTGACATAATTGCAGAGCTTGATATGTTGGGGATAATTAATGCAAGGGTTGTTTCAAAAGGAAGATATGGTAGGACAAAAGAACTGACAATGGGTCTTTCATCACATATGTATAAAAAAATCAAAAAACTTCTCGAAAAAGATCTCGAACTTAAGCAAAATGAATGATGAAGATAAAAAAAAATTAATTAAGGAATGCCTAAGCAAGGGTCTTTTATTTAGTCCGGAACTTGGCCAGAAGTCAGAAGAAAAAGAAAACATATTTTATTTTGAAAATACAAAAAAAATAAATTTATCAATTCAAGAAAATAAAGAAAGTGCTGAGATAGAAAACACAGAAGAATTCTTGAATAAAGACGTAGAAATTTTAACATCATATGGTGAAAAATGGAAAAAAAAGACAATAAAGGATTTCTTTAATCATTATTCTTCTAGGTTTAAGACACTTTCACAGATGTTAAGAAGAAGAGAAGAACTTAAGGGTGCAACAGCCATAAAAAGAATTTCTTTAAGGAATCAAAACGAGAGTGTTGCAACAATAGGTATGGTAAAATCTAAAAGAATTACAAAGAACGACCACATACTTTTAGTAATAGAAGATTTAACCGGAGAGACAAGTGTTTTAATTAGTAAAAATAAAAATACTAAAGAAGAAGGAAAAGATAAAAGCTTGTATGAAGAAGCAAAAGATATTTGTCTTGATGAAGTTATAGGTGTTTTAGGAAATAAAGGAGAATCAGATATAATTTTTGCATCTGGTCTTGTTTGGCCAGATCTTCCAAGAGGAATGGAATTTAAGAAAAGTCCAGTAGAAGAATATGCGGTTTTTATAGGAGACACACATTTTGGTTCTAAACACTTTTTACATAAGGAATTTAATTTATTTTTAAATTGGATAACGGGAAAAATAGGAAGCCCCGCACAGAAGGAGATGGCAAAAAAAATAAAATATCTTTTTTTGGTTGGTGATT
This sequence comes from archaeon, assembly GCA_018671515.1. Lineage (GTDB taxonomy): Archaea > Nanobdellota > Nanobdellia > Woesearchaeales > GW2011-AR15 > JABHHN01. The sequence goes on from JABHHN010000080.1 coordinate 71,507, forward strand.
TAATAGAAGGTGCAGGAATTTATCCAAACCAAGAAGATGATTTAGAAGTGAAAGACATCTATAAACAATATGAAATATTTTCTTCTTTTTTAAAAAAAATACCAGAATCAATTAGTATAATTATTTGCCCAGGAAATCACGACCCGGTTAGAGTGCATGAGCCACAACCACCAATACCACAAGAATATGCTAAAGACATTTATGCGTTAAAAAACACATATTTTGTATCAAGTCCGGCATCAGTTAGGATAGGAAAAAAAGACAATTTTAAAGGGTTGGACGTATTATTATATCATGGATATTCTTTTCCATTTTATGCAGATAGTGTAGAGTCAATAAGACAAGTAGGTGGGCTTGAAAGAGTAGATAAAATTTTAGAATATTTACTAAAAAGAAGACATTTTGCACCACAACACGGATCAACACAATTTGTTCCAGATTATGAAGAAGACTCTTTAATTATCAAAAACATACCAGATATTTTAGTTACTGGTCATATACACAGATCTACGACTACAATATATAAAAATATAACTCTTTTGAATTGTTCATGTTGGATTGGACAAACAGAATACCAAGAAAAAAGAGGATTAAAACCCCAACCAGCAAAAGCAACAGTAATAAATCTTAAGACAAGAGAAACAAAAATATTGAGTTTTGCAAAATGATAGAAAAATATTTTGAGGAAATTGAAAAAAACGTAAGAAAAGAATATGACTTCTGTCAAAAAGCAAGAAAAAAAGGTTATGATCCAGAAGAAAAAGTTGATATACCAATTGCAAAAGGAATTTCTGAAAGAGTTGAAGGTTTGATAAGTGCAGTATATCCAGATATTTTAGGAAGCGGAGTTGCAAATAGAATTAAAGCTCTTGAAAAAAAATACGGTATGCTTGATTGGAGAGTATCATTAACAATAGCAGAAGAAGTTGCAAAACAAAAATTTTGCAAATTTAAAACAAAAAAAGAAGCTATGGAGACAGCAATAAGAGTTGGACTTGCATATACAACATTAGGTGTTATTTCAGCACCATTAGAAGGATTTATTGAATTAAAAATAAGAAAAAGAAAAGATGGCAAGGAATATTTGGCTGCATGTTTTGCTGGTCCAATTAGAGCGGCAGGCGGAACGGCGGCAGCAGTGTCTTTGTTAATTACAGATTATGTCAGAATAAAAATGGGATACTCTCCTTTTGATCCTTCTGAGAATGAAATAAGAAGATATGCTATGGAAATAAGAGATTATCATGAGAGAGCAACAAATTTACAATATTTTCCCTCAGAGGAAGAATTAGAATTTTTAGTAAAAAATTTACCAATTCAAATTGATGGGGATCCAACAGAACAAATAGAAGTATCAAATTATAAAGATCTTGAAAGAATAGAGACTAACAGAATTAGGGGAGGAATGTGTCTTGTCTTGGCAGAGGGTCTTGCACAGAAAGCAAAAAAATTAGCTAAAAAATTAAATAAATGGAGTAAAGAGATGGAATTAGATTGGGATTTCATTAATGAATTTTTGAAGATACAAAAAAAAATAAAATCAAAAGGAGAGACAAAAAAAGAATCAAAGGAACAAAAATTATCACCTAATTATACATATATTTCGGATTTAGTTGCAGGAAGGCCTGTGTTTTCTTTACCACTTAAAACCGGAGGATTTAGGTTAAGATATGGTAGGACAAGAACGACAGGTCTTGCGTGCGCAGCAATTCATCCAGCATCAATGCACATATTAAATGATTACATTGCAACAGGAACACAACTAAAAGTAGAAAGACCGGGAAAGGCCGCAGCAATTGTCCCTTGTGATGATATAGATGGGCCTATAGTTTTATTGATAGACGGCACAGTAAAAAAATTAGACACACCAAAAGAAGCGAAAGAAGTAAAAAACAAAATAAAAAATATATTATACCTTGGAGATATATTATTTAATTATGGTGATTTTTATGAAAACAATCATAAGATAGTTCCAGCAGGATATTGTCAGGAATGGTGGATTCAAGAATTTGAAAATTCAATCATAAATTATTTTGGAAGTTTAGACTTAGAAAAAGCATCTAAATTTTTAAGAATAAATCAAGAAAAATTAGAACAAATTTTTTCTAAACCAACAAAAACAAAAATATCATTTAGATTAGCACATAAAATTTCAACTATATTTAATATTCCTCTACATTCAGATTATACTTATTATTGGAAAAATTCACAAGTGAGTGATTTAAAAAAATTATTTTTAGAAATAAAAAATTCTAAGATTACTAAAGATGAAAAAGAAAAAGTAGTTAAGATAATAATAAAAGAAAAAGAAGAATTAAAATCTATTTTAGAAAAGATTGGACTTCCTCATCTTTTCATAAATAAAGAATTTATAGTAATTGAAAAACCGCATTCAGAATTATTTTTTAATTTGATAAATAATAAGAATAATTTAGAAATAAATGAATCTGAAAATCAACTTGATTATGTTTCAAGATTATTAAATATTAAAATAAGAGATAAATCAGGAACTTTTATTGGCACAAGAATGGGGAGACCAGAAAAGGCAAAACAAAGAAAGCTTTTAGGAAGCCCACATGTTATCTTTCCAGTTGGTGAAGAAGGGGGAAGAATGAGAAGTTTTCAATCTGCATTAGAAGCAAAAAGTATAACCGCAGAGTTTGCACATTTCTTTTGTAAAAAATGCAATAAAGAGACTATATTTTCAATATGTGAAAATTGTGAATCAAAAACAGAAATATTTTCTAAAAAGGGAACAGGATATTATAATTCAGAATCGACATTCGCAAGAAAAAAAATAGATATAAACCATTATTTTTCAAAATCATTGAAAAAAATAGGTACAACAATATATCCTGATTTAATTAAAGGAGTTAAAGAGACATCAAATAAAGAGCATATTCCTGAGAATTTAGTAAAAGGAATATTAAGGGCTAAAAATAATATATATGTGAATAAAGACGGAACAACAAGATATGATATGATTGAACTTCCAATAACACATTTTATGCCAAAGGAAATCAGAACGTCTGTAGAAAAATTAAAAGAGCTTGGGTATGAAACAGATATTCATGGAAGAGAATTAATTGATAATGCACAAATGATTGAATTATTTCCACAAGATCTTATACTTCCAAATTGTAATGATTCGCCAGATGAGAAATGTGAAAATGTTTTGTTTAATGTTGGGAACTTTATTGACGATGTTTTAGAAAAATTATATGATAAAGAAAAATATTATAATTTTAAGTCACCAAAAGATGTTATTGGACAATTAGTAATAGGTCTTGCACCACACACCTCTGCAGGAATAGTAGGTAGGATTATAGGATTTTCAAAAACACAAGGTATGTTTACACATCCATTATATCATGCAGCAATGAGAAGGAACTGTGATGGTGATGAGGCATGTGTATTATTATTGATGGATGGATTATTAAATTTTTCAAGATCTTATCTTCCAGATAGAAGAGGTTCAAGAACAATGGATGCACCGTTAGTATTAACATATAAATTGGTTCCCGCAGAAGTTGATTCAGAAGTACATGCAATTGATATGTTGTGGAGATATCCATTAGAATTTTATGAAGCAGGAGAGGAATTCAAAAATATATGGGATGTAGATATATTAAAAGTAGAAGATGTATTACAAACAGAAAGGCAATATCAAAAATATACATTTACACATAGTGTAACAGATATGAATTTTGGTGTTACATGCTCATCATATAAAACACTTCCCAGTATGAAAGATAAATTAATGGGCCAGATGGATTTAGCAGAAAAAATTGTTGCAGTAGATTCATCAATGGTTGCATCTTTAGTTATTACAAAACATTTTCTAAAAGATATAAAAGGGAATTTAAGGAAATATTCAATGCAGAAATTTAGATGTGTCGCATGTAATGAAAAATATAGAAGGCCTCCTTTGATTGGTAAGTGTACTGTATGTGGAGGAAAAGTTATTTTTACAATATCTCATGGTTCTGTTATAAAATATTTAGAACCAAGTATTTCTTTAGCAACTAAATATAATGTTTCAACTTATTTAAAACAGACTTTAGAAATTTTAGATAAGACAGTATTGTCTGCATTAGGTCAAGAAAAAGAGAGACAAGAAGGATTAGGTCAATGGTTTGGATAATTTAATTAAAGTTATTTTATTGTAATAACAGGATATTTTGCACCACACGCAGTGCATTTAAAGAAAGAAATTCTATTTTCTTTTGTTATTTTTGAATCTGGTTTTCCACAGTCTTTGCAAATTACATATGTATCTGCATATTTTTTTATTTTTTCATTTATCCTTATTGATGATACTTTACTACCCATGATTAAAAGATTATTTTTCATATCTCCAGGTGTTGCTAGCTCTCTTAAAATATATTTAAGGACAATATCAATATCTCTTCTTAATGTATCACATATTTGAGTAAAATTAGAAATTATAGTTTTGTTTCCTTGGACATGGCCCATAACTTTTGGAATGTTAAATCTCTCAGATTCTTTTACTGATTCAGGTAAATTTTCATATCCTCGTGCTAATAGCTTATCATAATCCATTGAGCTTGGAAAAAGAGGATTATATATAAAATTAATTGATGAAATAATTTTCAGAAAGTTTTAAATAGAGACAAACCAAATTATCATCTATGGTTCTAGAATCTCTGATTAATTCTATAAAAGCAGAAGAACATCCAGGAAAGATGTTCTTTTATGGATTTGTTTATTTTTCTATTGCAGTGGTTTTAAGCATGTGGATATTTCCAGATCAATCATCTTTACTAGCAGTATTTTTTACAACTATTGCCGCAGTTCCATTGATGTATAACACAATAAGATTTGAAGAAAAAAAAGATTTATCAGATATGGGTGAAGGACAGTTACTTAAAGAGCATAAAAAAGCAATTTCTTTGTATTTATTTATGTTTTTAGGTATTGTAATTGCAACTGCAATTTGGTTTATTTTTTTACCTGAAAATATTATATATTCTTTATTTAAAGTTCAATCCCAAACAATCACGGAAATAAATTCAAACGTAGAAGGAAATGTATTTAAATCTTTTTCCACAATGTTTCCAGTATTTACAAAAATTTTATCAAATAATCTTAAAGTATTGATATTTTGTATTTTATTTTCTTTTTTATATGGTGTAGGTGCACTTTTTATATTGACTTGGAATGCATCAGTTATTGGAGTAGCCATAGGATCATCGATAAAAACAGCAATTTCAAAATTAGTATCTTCAACAGGAACAGTTACAGCAATAAAATATTTTGAAGTTTATTCAATTGGATTTTTAAAGTATTCTATTCATGGTATTCCTGAAATTTTATCATATCTTGTTGCAGCTCTTGCAGGAGGAATAATATCTGTTGCAGTAATTAAACATGATTTAGGCTCAGACAAATTTGAAAAAATAATACTTGATTCATCTACATTAATACTTATTAGTTTAATTTTTGTATTAGTTGCAGCATTTTTAGAAGTGTATGTGACACCATATGTTTTTTATGGGGCTTAATCCAATACTTTTATTTTTCCAGGACTTATTTGAAATAATTCTCCTTCATTTATTAGATTTGAAATAAATTTTTCACAACCATTTATATTGGATTTTGAAATAATTTCTTCCATTTCTGCACCTTTTCCTTGATCAAGTTCCATTATTATTTTAATGATTTTTTGAGCAGGTGTTTTTGTGAAATCTTCTTTTTTCCCTTCAAATATTTCTTTTTTTTCTTCTTGAATTTGTTCTACTATTTCTTTTTTTATATCAATAGAGATTTCTTTTTTTTTAATAGGAAAGTCAAAATCAACTTCTTTTTTCCATACTAAAAACCAATCTTTATTTTTAACTTTTTTAATTATTTCTGGAACAATATATTTCTCATCATTCCACATTCTTGGTTTTCCTATAAGAAGTATTACATCGCCAATATCAATACTTGATTTTTTCTTTTCTTCAAAGAATCTTGCTTCAATATTTCCGCTTCCATCATCTATGATAATTCTAGTATCATCAATATAAATTAAGAGACCAATAATATTTATTCTTGTTATTCTTTTTTCATTATGTAGTATATAACTTGGTTCCCAACCTTCTTTTTTTACATATTCACCTATTAGAAGATCTTTTATCTTTACTTTATATGCAATTTGTCTTTTAAGATTCTGCATTTTACTTTATCCTAGAAATTTGTCCTCTTTTAGGTTCAAATATATCACCAGATCTTTTTAATTTTTCAATAACTTCAATAACTCCATCTTCAGAGACTTTTTTCTCTGATGCTGCAATTAATATATTTTCAAGTGGAATCATATCACCAAATTCTTTTTCAAGAGTTCTTAGTATTTCTTTTATTGTACTAATATGACTTCTTTCTGAAGCAGTTACACCACTTACAATTCTATCAATATCTACTTTTCCTGTTTCTGGATCAAGACCAATTTGACGCAGACAGTAATCTAAAAGACCAATTGCTCTTTGAGAATCTTCTTTTGTTACTATTTTTGAAAGTCTTATTTTAGCAGAAGCTTCAGATAATCTTACTAAAGCTTCAAGTTGTCTTGGAGAAATTGGTATACTCTGAACTACACCATCTTCTGACATTCCAGATGTTCTCATTTTAACATAATAATCTTTTATTGCAAGAAGTGCATCTTCAGATAATATAGGTTTTGAAGTTTGTCTTGCATAAGCAAAATATTTTCTTAATGTTTCTGTTTCAAGATCTGCCTTTTCCTCATCAGTGTTTTGATGTAATTTTAATACAAAACCTGCTAATTTATCATCTATTTCTTTATTCGGTAAGTCTTTTATAGAAAATATTAAATCAAATCTATTAATTAAAGTACTAGGAAGTTCAATTTGTTTTGCAACAGTTTCATAAGGGTCAAATCTTCCGAATTTTGGATTTGCAGCAGCAAGAACACTTGTTTCCGATCTTAGGGTTGCTTGAATGTTTGCTTTTGAAATTGTAACAGTTTGCTGTTCTAGAGCTTCATGCATTGCACTTCTGTCTTCTTTTGACATTTTATCAAACTCATCAAGACAAGCAAGACCTTTATTTGCTAAAACCAAAAGACCGGCTTCAAGAGCCCATCCACGAATAAATTCATCTTTTACAACAGTTGCAGTAAGTCCTGCACCACTTGCTCCTTTTCCACTTACAAATCTAGATTTTGGTGCAACGATAGATGCTCTTTTTAATAACTGCGATTTACCTGCACCAGGATCACCTACAAGCAAAACATGGATATCTCCTCTTGTTATACTACCACTTTCTCTTACTTTTCTAACTCCTCCAAATAATTGCAAAACAAGAGCTTCTTTTATTTTATCATGTCCAAAAATATTTGGTGCAAATGAATTGATAAGTTTTTGATATATTTTTTTATCTTTAGAAAGTTCCATTATTTCTTCTTTCTCTTCGTCTGATATGTTTATTTGAGTAAAGTCTTCTTCTACTGGCTGCGCAAAATTAGCTTCAACCATTAAATCATATCTAGTTAATTTTCCACCATCTTTAGCAGGGATAGGAACTTCTTTTAATATACCATTTATAATTATTTTACTTCCTGGATTTGTAGTTCTTTCTGATATTGGAGACACTAAATCATTTTTTAAAAATACATTAAGTCTTTTTGGTTGGTCGCTTCCTTCCAATTCTTCTGGTGCTTCTTCAAGAACTATTTTTTGTGCATCGACAAGTTCTTTACTTACAAGTCTGAACTTTCCTTTTCTTCCACATCCACATCTTGATGGTTCTTTGAATTTTTCATCTAATTGGAGTACAGTAAGTATGTTTCCACAACTTGGACATTCAAATCTTGCGCTTGTTACAAGAGGCCTGACATCACTTTTTTGTCTAACAATACCCATTATAGAAATAAATTTTCCAATATGATTGCTTCTTACATTTCTAATAAGAATTTTTTGGCTTTCGGGCATCTCAGATACTCGTAATTTAAAACCTTTTATTTCACCAAATGATTCGAAATTTTCAACAGCTATTTCTCCTGCACGTAATGTATCATCAGGAGATTCAAGAAGTTCTTCTGAAAGAGCAGGGTCAAATTTAGAAAGTTCTGAAAAAGATATTACAAAATGCCGTTGTCCTCCACGAATAGCAGTAGCTATTTCGTCTAGATAGGCTTTTTCTAGAAATTCCTGAAAACTCTTAATCATTAATGCTGCTTCCATTTTTTAGATAGGGTTTTTTATATGGTATTATTTAACATGATAGGTAAAATAAAATAAAATAAAATAAAATTATTTCATTACTTTTTTAAGGTTCTCGATTAACATATCAAGAGCAGAGTATACTTCATTTTCACTCTTTGTTCCTGTGCACACAATCTTTCCATTACTAAATAATAAGAATGTTGCTTTTGCTTCATCAAGTTTGTAAACAAGTCCTGGGAATTGTTCAGGTTCATATTCTGTATTTTCTAATTTCATTGCTAGAACATTTAAATTAAGAGGAAAACCTACACTTCCAGACGCGACAATATTTTGTATGTTTATGATTGGTTTGATTGTTATTGTAATTCCAATTTTTTTTAGGCTTGCAATTATTTTTACAATGGATTCTTCTACTTTTTGAATGGTTCTTGCACCGGTACATACTACTTTTCCAGAACTAAATATCAAAGCAGATGTTTTAGGTTCTTTTATTCTTATTACAAGTCCCGGGAACTGTTCAGGATTATATTCTGTGTTGCTTAATGTAGCAGCCATTTTTTCTAATGGTATATCATGTTCAAGGCTTGTAGAAACAACAATGTTAACAACTCTAATATTTTTTTCTGATTGTTCAACATCTTTTCCTGATTTTTTAACTTCTTTTTCTGATTTTTTACTATCTTTCATAAAAATTACACCCCCTGTGCGAAAATCTATTTATAAATGGATATACGACTTATTTATAAATACTTTTGTTTTCCTAAAAAGTAATTTTCAGACGAACAGTATTTAAATAAAAATCTGGAAAATATAAATATTAATTATAGTGATAAAATATTATAAAAAATACAATGAAAATTCATATAGATAAAACAAACGAAGAAGTAGAAAAGAAGTTTGAAGGTACAGTAAAAAGGCTTCTTGAAACACTGAACATAAACTCTGAAGAAGTTTTAGTAATTAGAGACGATACTTTGATAACTGAAGATGTAGAATTATCTGATAATGATACTATAAATATTTTAAGTGTTGTTAGTGGTGGATAATTTTGGAATGTGTAAAATGTGATAAAAAAGCGATATTTTTAGAACCAACTTTTTGTAAAGATCATTTTATAAAATATTTTGAAGATAAAGTACTTAATACAATAAAAAAATATGATTTAATAGATAAAGATGATAAGATTGTAGTTGCAGTTTCTGGAGGAAAAGATTCACTAGTTCTTTTATATATTTTAAATAATAATTTTGAAAATGTTGAAGCTCTTTGTATTGATGAAGGGATACAAGGATATCGAGATAAGACAATAAAAATACTAAAAGATTTCTGTAGTAAACACAATGTTAATTTAAATATTAAAAAATTTCAAAAAGAATTTGGAAAACCACTTGATATAATTCTTAAAGAAAATAAAATAAAACCTTGTACAGTATGTGGGGTTTTTAGAAGAAAACTGATGAATAAATATTCTAAAGAATATGATGTTATAGCTACAGGGCATAATAGAGATGATATTTCACAAGCAATATTGATGGATCTTTTAAAATATAATCTCTCATTATTATCAAGACTTAGTCCAGTTAGCGGAACAAAAACAAGAAAAGGATTCACAAAAAAGATAAAACCATTATATTTTATTTCAGAAAAAGAAGTTATGGCTTATTCAATCATATTAGGAATAAGAACAGGTTTTGAAGAATGTCCAAATGTAGAAGATGCTTATAGGCTTAAAGTAAGGGATGAATTAAATAGATATGAGATAAAACATTTAGGAACAAAAAAGAATATAGTTGATTGGTATATTAAAAATCATATAGATATAAAAGAAAAAATAAAAAATTCAGAATTAGTATTGAGGAGTTGCAATAGGTGTGGCGAACCAACATCAAGAGAAATATGTAATTCATGTACAATGGAACAAAAAATATTATCAAAAGATACACTAAAGGTATTATGATGGAATCAATAGAAATCTGCTATCCTAAAAATAATGAAGGTGAATTCATTGAGATTGCAAAAAAATTAGGAATAAAAAATCTAATAATGATATATTCTGATTATCAGACTCTTCTTAAAAATAAAAACAAAAATATAAAAAATAAATTAAAGTTATTTTATGGATTAGAATCAAGTAAGACGATAAAAAATAGAATTGATATAGGGATAAATATAATCATCTCTCCTTCATGCACGAGAGGAGATATAGAAAATAAATTTATTAATCTTCATTATAATTTTGAAAATATTTTAGGAAAAGATAAGATTCATTTTAGAAGATCAGGAATCAATCAGGTGATTGCAAATATACTTCTTCAAAAAAATAAAATTGTTGGGGTTTCCGTGCAGAATCTTTTGGACTTATCAAAGCAAAAAAAATTAGGAAGAATAAAACAAAATTTTAAGATATTAAGAAAATATAATGTTCCAATATATATGTCTTCTTTTGCGAATAAGCGATATAATCTAAGATCTTTATCTTGTATAAATTCACTTGGAAAAACATTGGGTCTAACAGATCAACAAATAATAAAAGGTAATGAAAAATTAATTAGTATATTAAAAAACAAATGAAATTTGTAATTATTTTATTATTTGTTGATTATTAGGGATGCAAATAATTAAAAAAACTTTTTGTGATGAGTATATAATTTTTAAAAAATATTGATTGTTCTACGAAACTTTTTTAAACATCCCGCTTATTTATTTTATTATATGGGTAGTATCGAAACAGGCGTGGATAGATTGGTGAATTTTATTACAGAATTCAAAAAAATATCTATTCAAGATGCAGCAAAAAAATTAGGCGTAGGAACAGTAGTTGTTCAGGAATGGGCAGATTTTTTAGATGAAGAAAAAGTTATAAGTATAGAATATAAATTTTCAAAGACAATACTTATGGAAAGAGAGCTTTCCAAAAAAGAGATAAAACAAAAAACAGTAGAATTTGATTCTAATAAAGATGCATTTATCAGAAAAGTAGAGACAAGTATGAAGACATTAGATACTGAAACTATTGGGCTTGAAAAAATTAAAAAAGAATTTGATAAGCTTAAAAGAGAAATAGGTGAAGAAATAAGTAGTGTAAAAAAAGAAGTAGAAGAGCTTGAAAGATATGAAGGCCTAAAAAAAAATCTTGATACAGATATAAAAAAACAACAAGACGAGTTTAAACAAATGATAAATAGTGCTCATATTGATATAAAAAATTCTGAAAAAAGTTATAATTCATTATTAGAAAAAATAGGTTTGGAAAAAAGAGATTTAGCAATAAAAGAAAGTAAACTTTCAAAATTAGACGAAAAGGAACATCATATTCTTGAGCAAGAAGAAGAATTAAAACAGAGAATAAAAGCAATTTATGAATTAGCAGAGACAGTAAAGGAAAAAGTTGAAGATGAAGGTAAAGAAATACAAATTGAAGAAGGTCATATTAAAAAATTAGAAAAGATAGCTCAAGAGTTAGAAAATGAAGTAGATTCAAAAAAGAAAAAATTAATTCCTTTAGTAGATCTTGCTAAAGAGCATGAAAAAAAGATTATAAAAATACAAGAAGATATTTACTCAAAAGTATTAAAAAAATCTTCCCAAATAAAAGCACAAGTCCATGAAAGCGAAACAGTAATTTCGAAATTTAATAAATTTTTCGATAGAAAAAGTGATGTCGAAGAATTATTATCTAAGATTGAGAAAGATAGAGAAGATTTGAAAAAAGAATTAGAGATTTTGACAAAAAAAGCAATAGCTTTTGAAGTCTTGAAAAAATCTTCAAATATCAAAGACCATATTAAGACTTTACAGAAAGAATTTTCAAAAATTGATAAAAAGAGAAACATATTTAAAAAGGAAATAGATAAATTAGTATCATTAGTTAAAGGATAGAATGAAACCGAGTAAAACGGGGAAAAAGAGGGTGAATATTAGTTCTAAGAAGGTTGTTAAAACACGTACATCTAATAAGCATTCCAAAACACATACTTCTCATAAATCTCTAAAAAAACATGTTAGTATTAAGACTAAATCTGCAGAAACAGCTATTGGTGAAAAGAAAAAAGATGAGATCATAGATTCTTATAATTATGATTCAAAAAAGATTCCAATTATTATAACTATTAAAAATACAAATGAAGAATATGTTCCAATATACGAAGTATCTATTTCTCAAATAAGTAAGACAACAGAATTGATTCTCGAAAAGATTAGACAGCAGCTTATAAAACAGGTCAATCTTGGAATTATAGAAATAACAGACACAAAAAAGACTGATGTCATTGAAGAGAAATTTAGAGCAACAATTATTGTTCTTGTAAATAAATATTTTCCAGATATTGATGATAATATCAAGGATTTTTTGATTTCATATCTTATTCAGAAAAGTCTTGGCCTTGGAAGTCTTGAAATATTGATGGATGATAAGCAATTAGAAGAAATAGTAATTAATAGTGCAACAGAACCTGTCTGGGTATTTCATAAAAAGCATGGATGGTTAAAAACAACCATCACAATACCTGAAGAAGATCAGACAAGACATTATGCAACAATGATAGGTAGAAAGATTGGTAGGCAGATTACAGTCCTAGAACCATTATTAGATGCGCATCTTGATGCAGGAGACAGAGTCAATGCGACACTTATGCCTATTTCAACACACGGAAATACAATTACATTTAGAAAATTCTCAAGAGATCCTATGACTATAACTCATTTCTTGAGATATGGTACGCTTACTCCTTATGCTGCAGCACTTATCTGGACAGCGATGCAATTTGAGATGTCTGCAATAATTGCAGGAGGTACTGCTTCCGGAAAGACATCAACATTAAATGTTCTTGCAACATTTTTCCCACCAAATCAAAGAATAATTTCAATTGAGGACACAAGAGAAATAAGACTTCCAAAATTTTTACACTGGGTTCCAATGTCAACAAGGCTTCCAAATTCAGAAGGTAAAGGAGAAGTTTCGATGGAACATCTTTTAGTTAATTCGCTTAGAATGAGGCCAGATAGGATATTAGTTGGAGAAGTAAGAAGAAAAAGAGAGGCAGAGACACTTTTTGAAGCGATACATACAGGACATAGTGTATATGCAACATTCCATTCAAATACTGCAGAAGAAACAGTAAAAAGACTTACAAATCCACCAATAAATGTTCCAAGAATGATGCTTCCAGCCATATCAATGATTATTATGCAATTTAGGAACAGAAGGACTGGAACGAGAAGGACATTTCAGATTGCAGAAATACTTCCAAATGCTGAGGCAAATGTCCTTTTACAATATGATGCAAAAAAAGATCGTCTTGTACAAGCAAATAAATCCAAATCACTTCTTTCAACATTAAAATTATTTACTGGATTCACCGATGCAGAAATTCACAAGACATTACAAGAAAAGGAAAAAGTTTTGAAATATCTTGTAGATATGGGAATAGACACAGTAGACAGTGTAGGTCATGTCATAGCAGAATTCTATACAAATAAAAGTAATCTGATGAAACATATCAGTGCAAAAAAGAGACTTGGGTGAGTAAGATGAACATAGTTCATATTATTGCTTCAAAAAATAAGGGCTTAAGATTACAATTGCGTCAAGCAAATATGCTCTATACACCAGAAGAATTCATTAAAAGAACTATGGTGTCTGCATTCTATATGGCATTTATGGTAATTTTTATCATTTTTTTACTTATGGCAAAGTCAGCTGAAAAAATGACAGTTGCATTAACGTTAATAATTGCATTTCCTATTTGTATAATTTTCATGTATTTTTATTTTATGCAGCTTCCGATGGTTAAAATAAATAGATTAAATAGAGAGATAAGTAAAGAAATAGTATTTGCTGGAAGATTCATGATAATAGAATTAGAATCTGGTGTTTCATTATTTAAAACACTTGAAAATATTGGAGCAAGCTATAAGGCAGTAGGTGCGTATTTTAGAGAAATCATTGAAAAAGTAAAGATTGGAACTTCACTGGAACAGGCGGTAAATGAAGCAGTTGAATTGGTTCCAAGTGACCCCTTAAGAAAAATATTATGGCAGGTTGCAAATTCTTTAAGGACTGGTTCTAATGTATCTAGGCCACTTGAAAATGTTGTAGAGACAATAATAAGGGAACAAAAAATTGAAACTAATGAATATGGTAGAAAACTGAATCCATTGGCGATGTTTTATATGATGATGGCAATAATTGTTCCAAGTCTTGGGACAACAATGCTAACAATAATTTCAATATTTGCAGGATTAAGGATAAGTATGCCTTTCTTAATTGCAATTGTAGTAGTCAATGGATTTATACAGTTCATGTTTGTTGCAATAATATCTTCATCAAGACCGGCGGTGGAGCTATAATATGAAATTTAATCCTTTTTCAAATAAGAAAAGAAAAGAAGAGAAGTTGAAGAAAAAAGTATTTGGTGAAGAGAAACTTAAATTAAGAGAAGAAGTAAAAGACATAACAAAATTATCACTTAGTGAAAAATTTGCTTTAAAGAAAAAACAAGAAGAAAGAGAAAAGGAACTTCAAGATATTGCTGAAGGTAAAAAAATAAAAAATTTACAAGAAGTTAAAGAAAAAAAAAATATTGTTAAAAAAGAATCCTTAAAAGAAGAAAAAAAAATTGACATTTTTAAATCTAGAAATGATAAAATAATATCTCAAGAACCGAAAAAGAAAATATCTTTTAAAGAAAGGTTCTTATCAAAAAAGAAAAAACAAGAAAAAACAATTTCTGAAAGATTAGAAGAAAAATCAGGTAAAGAAGATAAAAAAAATAAATTTAAAAAAATTAATGAGAGTCAAGATATAAGAACAAAACTTGCAAAAAAAAATAAGAAAGGAAAAAGAAAAAAAATAGATTATAAAAAAGGGATTATATCTATAATTATTAATAGGATTGATATACCAAATTTTAAAGAATATTTAGATAAAGCAGGGTTGCAATTTGAATTTTCAACTATTTCAAAAGGTATTCAAACTTTAGCAATTTTTATGAATTTTCTATTATCGCTGTTTTTAATATTTAGAGTATATCAAACAAAACCAGAATCAATAAAGAGTTTGTTGTTCTTTCTTTTAGTTTTTACTATAGGGACATGTGTTCTTATAATGTTTATTTGGATTACATTATATATTATAGTTTCTATCAAATTCCGGAGAGAAAAAAATACTTTTGGAATAGAGACAAATTCAGATGTTGGAAAAAGAAGATCGTTTTTTTCTAATTTAGATAAAATGGGGATAAATATATCTAAAAAAACGGTTTTATCATTATATGTTAAATTATCAATAATTCTAAATATGGTAATAAATGGGTATCTTTTTTATAATTTTACAGAAGCAAACCCTCCTATAATACATATTATAGTAGTTTCATTATCTATATGGTTATTGGGTTTCATACTTTTATTCATATTAATTTGGATATTATTTTTAGTATTTGTAGATCTTAAGATATATAAGAGAAAAAAAGAAATAGAAGAAGTTTTGCCAGACTTTTTGCAATTGGCTGCTGCAAATATTAGTGCAGGTATGACAATTGACCGAGCATTATGGTTTGCAGTTCGTCCTAGATTTGGTGTACTTGCAAAAGAGATAGAGATAGTTGTAAAATCAACTCTTATAGGTGAGAATTTAAATACGGCATTATTAAGATTTTCTAAAAAATATGATTCAGTAATGCTTCAAAGATCAATCAATCTTTTACTTGAAGGTCTTAATGCAGGAGGAAATGTTGCTCCACTTCTAAATAAAATTGCAATAAATATTCAAGAGACAAAAATTCTGAAAAAAGAGATGGCAGCAAATGTTATGACATATGTAATATTTATTTCATTTGCAGCGGTTGGTGCTGCTCCATTTTTATTTGCTTTATCTACTGAATTGATTGTAATTATGCAAAGTATAATGGGAAATATTGATCTAGGAGATTCTGGTGGAGCAATGTTTTCAATTGATGCAGAAGGGTTAAATTTAGCAGAGTTTAAGATATTTATATATCTTAGTATGGCAGTCACTTCAACTTTTTCAGCAATTATTGTTAGTATTATCAAAAAAGGAAATGTCAAAGATGGATTGCAATATATTCCAACTTTTATTGCGATATCTTACTTTCTATATACAGTAGCATTTTGGATGTTAAGTTCGGCCATGGGTGGTATGTTTTAAGCACAAGTATACTAAACTAGTATACAAAATAGTAACATTTATATATATGAAATACCAATCCAATTCTAAATTAGCATTATTTATCTAATTTAAGAGGTGTAAAAATGAAAAAGAAAGGACAAGCAGCTATGGAGTTTTTAATGACTTATGGTTGGGCGATTTTAGTTGTAATTGCGGCAATTGCAGCACTTGCATATTTTGGAGTACTGGATCCAGCAAGGATGTTACCAGAAAGATGTCAATCAACAGCAGGAATGGATTGTGTAGATAAAGCACAAATAAGTTCAACAAGCATAACAATTGCTTTGAGAAATAACGTAGGATTCACAGTTAATGTAACTGGAGTTGATGGTACAGATTGTACTATGGGAACTGCAGGAGGAGTTGCAGGTTCATCAGATGCTTTACCAACAGCAGCAGATCCATTTGTTGAAGTTCCAGTTAGCAACAATGAAGTTTTTAGAGTACAGTTAGTTTGTGCAACAGCATTAACATCAGGAGATAAATACGACGATACAATTGTTGTAAGCTATGAAAATTCCGAAACAGGGTTAACACATGATGTTCCAGTGGATATAAGAGGAAGAGTAGCATAAATTTTTTATTAATTTTTTTTCTTTATTTTTTATAAACGCTTTATATAACATTTCTAAAAATTTATTAATTAATTATCATATACTCGTTTATACATGAATAAAAAAGGTCAGGCAGCTATGGAGTTTTTGATGACTTATGGTTGGGCAATTCTTGTTGTTTTAGTTGCAGTTGCTACATTATCATATTTTGGTGTGTTGGATAATAAAGGTATGATACCATCAAAATGTTTATTTTCTGCGCCTGTTCCATGTGTAGATCATTCATTTGATTTAGGAAATGAGAAACTGACTTTAGCAATGAGAAATAATAATGGTTTTCCAGTTGAGATAACAAATAGTATTTCAATTTCAAGTGGATGTTCAAGTCCAACAATAAATACAATAAATGATTTAGTTCCTCCACAAACAATAGCAAATAATGAAATAGCAAAAATTGAGATTACATGTGGTGGTTTATCATCAGGAAAATTTAAATCAGATGTTACATTAATTTATAATAATCCAAATACTGGATTAAATCATAGTCATGTTGGAGAAATTGTAGATAGATTGGAGTAAATTATTTGAATTATGTTTTTTAGATGATTTTTTAATATGTGGAATTTAAATGAATTATTCTTTTAGTATTTCATTTTTCTTTCATAATCTTTATGATTGAACCATTCTAAAATTGCAGATATTATTTCTACTTTATTCTCAGGAGTTACTGTATAAAGTAGTCGCCATCCATTAGGCAAATCATATTTCCATAAATTATTAATTTCATATTTATGCATGTACTCTTTTGGAATCAGTCTTTTTGGAACTTGAATTCCAGAAAATGCATTTTTTTGTAAATCTCTAATTGCTCTTACAATACCTTTTCTAATGGGATCATCTTTTTTTAATGAATTAAAGTTTTCTTCTAGTTTATCGTTTGTTCTAAACCATAATGATGTCACAGTGACAAAAACTTTATAGGTGTGCTATGGAGAATATACAATGGCATATAGTAAAAGAAAGAAAAAATGGTGCATAAATCAAATAGAAAAAGGCA
>JABHHN010000081.1 GCA_018671515.1 archaeon
CTCAAAAAGTAGAATTTCTGACAAGAGTAATTGCATTTAATATAGATCGATTGATAAGATTGAACAAAAAAGTTATTCTGATAATAATCAGAATAACAAGGGTTTCATATTAGCCAAAAAATACAATAAATTTATAAATGCCGAAAATTATAATCTACATATAAAAAAGTCGTGTTCTAATCTAGATACCATAATCTTTATAAAGGGTTTGAATTTTCTCTTATGAAATGCACGACTATCCTTCTAAAAATTCATCAGAAAAAATAGCATCAGCTATATTATGTAGATGTTTTTTGTTTATAGAAGACAGTCTGTAATGCCCAAGTGGTGTAGTCTGGCCTATCATAAAGCCCTGTCGTGGGTTTAATCACAGAAAGGCTTTGACCCGGGTTCGAATCCCGGCTTGGGCGCTTAAAATCTCCTAAAAAAAACTTTTAGGAGTAATATGGGCCGGTAGCTCAGCTTGGTAGAGCACATCACTTTTAATGATGTGGTCGCGAGTTCGAATCTCGTCCGGCCCACCATTTTTTTTAAATCGGGGAAGGGAATCTTTATGGCAAAAGCAAAAGAAAAAATAACATTTGATGCATCAAAACACATTCTAGTTCCAAAACATGAAAAATTATCAGACAAAGAAAGAAAAGAACTTCTTGAAGAATACAAAGTCAAGATAACTGGATTACCAAAAATAAAAATAACTGATCCGGCAATTTCTCATCTTGATGTCAAATTAAAAGACGTCATTAAAGTAACAAGAGAAAGTATGACTGCAGGAGTCACACAATATTTTAGGAGAGTGACAAAATGAATCAAAGAGTACTTATAAGAAAATATTTTGAAGAATATTCTATGGTGAATTCAGATATAGAATCATTTGATTATTTTATAGATCATCAATTAAAAACGATAATTCAGGAGAATGGTACAGTATTACCTACAATTATCCCTCATACGATTGATGAGTTTAAAATTAAATTAGATAATCCAAGAATTGGAAAACCAATGATTACTGAAGCAGATGGTTCTAAAAGAGATATTTATCCTATTGAATCAAGATTAAGAAAAATATCATATTCAGCACCATTATTCATTGATGTTAGTGCACATGTAGATGGAATTCAGAGAGAATCATTTACAACACAAATCGGAAATCTTCCAATCATGCTTAAATCTAAATATTGCCATCTTCACGGATTGTCAATAAATGAATTAATGGAAAAAAAAGAAGATCCATATGATCCAGGTGGTTATTTTATTATAAATGGAACAGAAAAAGTTCTTGTAAGTATTGAAGATTTAGCATCAAATAGGATGACTGTTGAGAAGAATAAATTGGGTCCAACCGAATTTACTGGAAAAATATTTAGTGAATTTGGTTCATATAAAATTCCACATGCTTTTGAAAAATTAAAAGATGATATTTTTGTCTTAACATTTACAAGAGTAAAAAGAGTTCCTCTTATTGTTATAATCAAAGCACTTGGTCTTATCAAAGATGAAGAGATTATGAAATCAGTAGGGACTGAATTTAAAGATGAGCTTTTTATCAATCTATTAGAATTTGTAAATATGAAAAATGAAGAAGATGCACTAGATTATATTGCAAAAAAGATTGGAATTACACAAGCAAGAGAAATAAGAATTGAAAGAACAAAAGAGATTCTTGATAAATATCTATTGCCTCATTTAGGAATTAGCAGAGAAGATAGAGTTTACAAAGCGTATAATATTTGTAAATTGTTGAAAAAATTCATTGAAGTATCAAATGGAAAACTTAAATTAGATGATAAGGATCATTATGCAAATAAAAGATTAAAATTAAGTGGAGTATTACTTTCAGATCTTTTTAGGGTTAATCTAAAAGTTTTGATTGGAGATTTACTTTATAATTTCCAGAGAATTGTCAAGAGGGGAAAATTCCCTTCAATTAAAGTTATCATCAGAGATAAATTATTGACACAGAGGATGTATAGTTCAATGGCAACAGGTAATTGGGTTGGTGGGCGTAAAGGTATTTCTCAGAGAATCCAAAGACTTAATTTCCTTGAGATGACATCTCATCTACAAAGAGTTGTTTCACCTCTTTCAGCAAGTCAGGAAAATTTCGATGCTAGGGCGTTACATAGTACAACACTAGGAAGATTATGTCCAATTGAGACTCCGGAAGGAACTAATATTGGTCTTAGAAAAAATCTTGCACTTTTAGCAAGAGTATCACAAAAAGTTGATGAAGATGATTTAGTCAAGACACTTGGAAACATTGGTGTCAAGATGGTTAGGTGAAAAATATGGTAGAAGTATTTTTAAACGGAAAATTCCTTGGAGAATCAGATGATGGGGATAAACTTGTAGAAAATTTTTTAGAAGAAAGAAGAAAAGGAAAAGTGGATTCTTCCATAAGTATATCTTTTAATAAGGAATCAAATCAGATTTTTCTTGAAAGCTCACAAGGAAGAACATTAAGACCTTTGATTGTTGTAAAGAATGGAAAATCTTTACTTAGTGAAAAACATATTGAACAACTTGAAAAAAATGAAATACAATTTTCAGATTTAGTTTCACAAGGAGTTATTGAATATGTTGATGCAAGTGAAGAAGAAAACACATTAGTTGCTTTTTATTCAGAAGATTTGACAGGTAAACATACTCATCTAGAAATACTTCCTTTAGCAATGGTTGGACTATGTACAAGTCTTGTACCTTTTGGAAATTTTAATCAGTCAACAAGATTAAATGCTGGAAGTAAAAACCAAAAACAGGCATTAGGAATGTATGCTCTTAATTATTTAGTCAGAATGGATATGGATGTAAATTTATTACATACACCTCAAAAACCATTGGTCAATACAATCATGCATGAATATTCAGATTATGATAAACATCCATCTGGACAAAACGTAGTAGTTGCAGTCCTTAGTTATGATGGGTATAATATGGAAGATGCTATAATTGTCAACAAAGGATCAATTGAAAGAGGTTTTGCAAGATCAACATATTATAGGCCAATTATAAGTGAAGAATTAAGATATTCAGGTGGATTAGTTGATACAATAAATATTCCAGATAAAGATGTTAAAGGTTATAAATCAGAGATTGATTATAGATTTTTAGAAGAAGATGGTATAATTCATCCTGAAGCAGCAGTTGCAGAAGGAGATGTCATAATTGGAAAAACATCACCTCCAAGATTCCTTAGCAGTCTTGATGAATATAATATAACAACAAGCTCAAGGAGAGAGACATCAATTTCTCTAAAGCACGGAGAACGTGGAGTTGTTGATTTTATTATGATTACAGAAAATGAAGAAGGAAATAAATTGGTTCAAGTTAGAGTAAGAGACCAAAGAATACCTGAAATTGGAGATAAATTTACATCAAGACACGGTCAGAAAGGTGTTATGGGTTTAATTGTTCCAAGTGCAGATATGCCTTGTTCTGCTTCAGGAGTTGTTCCTGATTTACTTTTCAATCCACATGGTATACCTTCCAGAATGACAATTGCTCATTTGATAGAGCTAATTGGCGGAAAAGTAGGTTCACTTGGTGGAAGATATGTTGATGGAACTGCATTTAATAGTGAAACTGAAGTTGATATTAGAAAGGAATTGTTATCTTATGGATTTAGGGAAGATGGTAGTGAAGTCTTTTATAATGGAATTACAGGAGAAAAATTTACTGCAAGAATAATGGTTGGTAATATGTACTATTTAAAACTTAAACACATGGTAGCAAATAAGATGCACGCTAGAGCAAGAGGTCCAATCCAATTACTTACAAGACAACCTACAGAAGGAAGAGCAAAAGAAGGAGGTCTTAGATTAGGAGAGATGGAGAAAGATACATTTGTTGCTCACGGTACATCAATGCTATTAAAAGAGAGATTTGACTCGGATAGGGTTGCTGTTCCAGTATGTATGAAATCAGGATTAGTAGGTTACTATGATGCAAGAAAAAATAAAATGATGTCACCTATTTATGGAGAAGATTCAGAGATGGCATACGTTGAATTAAGTTATGCATTTAAATTATTGCTAGATGAACTAAAATCATTAGGATTATGTCCTAGATTAAAGTTAGAAGATAAATATTAGGATGTGAAAAAATGGAGCCAGAATATATTTATAAAAAAATTAAATCAATCAGCTTTGGTGTATTATCCCCTAAAGTAATTAAGGATATGTCTGTAGCTAAAGTAGTTACACCAGAATTATATGATAAAGAAGGATATCCCGTAGATGGTGGATTAATGGATACCAGATTAGGTGTTATTGATCCAGGTCTTATATGTAAAACAGATGGTTTAAAATTAAAAGATAGTTTAGGTCATTTTGGATATATCGAACTTGCAAGACCAGTTATTCATGTAAAATTTGTCAAGAATATTTTGGCTTTTCTTAGAGGTACATGTAGGGAATGTTCAAGAATTCTTTTAGAAGATGAAGATATTGAAAAATATAAATCAACTGTAAATAAAGGTAAGATTAAAAAAGTAGTGGTGAAAGAGATTTCAGTAAAAGTTGCAAAAGCAACAAAGTGTCCACATTGTAAAGAAAAACAATATAAAGTAAAAATTGAAAAACCAACCACTTACTTAGATAATGAAAAAAGAATTTCACCAATTGAAATAAGAACTAGATTTGAAAAAATCACAGATGAAGATTTGATTTTATTTGGAGTTAATCATAAAGTAGTGAGACCTGAATGGATGATTCTAACACTTATGGCAATTCCACCTGTTTCAATGAGACCATCTATTACCTTGGAATCAGGAGAAAGAAGTGAAGATGATTTAACTCACAAATTAGGAGATATTGTAAGAATTAATCAGAGACTTTTTGAAAATATCAATGCAGGTGCACCTGAAATTATTATTGAAGATTTATGGGATTTATTGCAGTATCATATTACAACATTCTTTGATAATAGTATTGCACAAATTCCACCAGCAAGACATAGATCAGGTCAGGCATTAAAAACAATTACAGGAAGGATAAAGAGTAAAGAAGGAAGAATAAGGCATAATTTAGCTGGAAAAAGAACAAACTTCTCTTCAAGAACGGTTATCAGTCCAGATTCAATGATTGGTCTTGATGAAGTTGGAGTTCCAAAGCAAGTTGCTATGAAACTTTCAGTTCCAGAAAGAATAACTGAAGAAAATAAAGAATTTATGGTTAAATATATTGAAAAAGGACCAAAAAGTTATCCTGGTGCAAACTATATTGTTAGACCTGATGGTAAGAAGAAAAAAATAACTGATGAGACAAAAGAACAGTTGCTTGAAGAAATTGAACCAGGTTATCAAGTAGAGAGACATCTTTTAGATGGAGATATTGCAATATTTAATAGACAGCCATCCTTACATAGAATGAGTATGATGTGTCATAAAATAAGAGTTTTACCTTTTAAAACATTTAGACTAAATCCAGCAGTATGTGCTCCTTATAACGCAGATTTCGATGGGGATGAGATGAACCTTCATGTACCTCAAACAGAAGAAGCAAGAGCAGAAGCAGAAATATTGATGCAGGTACAAACTCAATTAATTTCACCAAGATATGGTTTAGGTATTATTGCATGTAACCAGGATTCTATTGCAGGTAATTATTTACTTACAAGAGAAATGGAAATGGATAAGAAAGAAGCAATAAGACTTTTAGCTTCAATTGGTGTTGAAGATTTTTCAAATTTACCAAATAAGGATATTATAACTGGAAAAGAAGTGTTTAGTGTACTTATTCCAAATGATTTTTCATTTAATGGTAAATCCAGAGATGGTAATAAAGTAATCATACATAATGGAAAAATAAAAGAAGGAACAATGGACAGTGCTAATTTAGGTAGTGGTTCAGGTCTTTTAATTAGAACATTACATAAGAAATATGGTCCAGATGTCACAATTAAGATATTAGGATTAATGTTTAGGCTTGGTATTAAGACTCTTTTAAAAAATGGTTTTACTGTTACTTTATCTGATCTTGATGTTGGTGAAAAAGGAACAAATGAATTCCAAACAATCTTAAAAGATGCTGAATCTATGGTTGATGAATTGATAAAAGAGTTCTATGATGGAAAGCTTGTTGCTTTTCCAGGAAGAAGTGTTGAAGAGACACTTGAATTAAAGATTCTAGGAATACTAAATAAAGCAAGAAATGATTCTGGTAAAGTTGTATTAAAGACTATCAATAAAGATGCACATACAATTGTTATGTCATCATCAGGTGCAAGGGGAAATATTATTAATCTAGCTCAGATGATTGCAGTTGTTGGACAACAGGCATTTAGAGGTCAAAGAATCGAAAGAGGATATACAGACCGAACATTATCATGTTTTGAAAAGAAAGATTTAGGTCCAAGTGCAAGAGGTTTCATTAGAGATGGTTTCAAAAAAGGTCTAAGGCCTCATGAATTTTTCTTCATGGCAATGACTGGACGAGACAGTCTGATGGATACAGCACTTAGAACACCAAAATCAGGATATATTTATAGAAGATTATCAAATGCATTACAAGACATAAAAGTTGAATATGATGGAACTGTTAGAAATGCAGCAGGAAAGATTGTACAATATAAGTATGGTGAAGATGGTGTGGACGTCTCAAAATCAGAAGGCGGAAAGATCAATATCCAAAGAATAATTGAAAAAGTTATTACGGAGTGATTATCATGGAATTAGATATTAAAGAATATGAAGGGAAATTACCTCCTAAGATGATTGAGGAAATAAAAGGTCATTTACCTGCAAAAACAAAAAAATCAGATGTCAAAAAAATCATGGAAAGAATTTGTGAAGAATATAAATCTTCACAAGTTGAGCCAGGTGAGTCTGTTGGGATAATTAGCGCAGAATCAATAGGTGAACCAAGTACACAGATGACATTGAACACATTCCATTTCGCAGGAGTTCAAGAGATGAACGTTACATTAGGTCTTCCAAGAATTATTGAAATAATGGATGCAAGAAAAGAGATTAAAACTCCAATGATGCAGATTTATTTAAAAGAACCTTATTGTAAAGGTAAAGATATTAAAGATCTTGCTCAAAGGATAAAAGAAAATAAAGTAAGAGATTTCATTAAAGAGATAATTGTTGAACTTACTGATAATAAAATCGACATAAAAATTGATCTTCAAAAATTAAAATCTTCAGAAACTAAAGATGTTGTTCTTGTTAAGACATTGGCAAAATCTCTGAAAGGATATAACGTAAAGATTGAAAAAGATATTCTTACAATTAAATCAAAGGCAAAAAGTGAAAACCCAAGTGATGTATATAAATTAAAAGAAAAAATAAAAAATATATACATTTCAGGAATAAAGGGCGTATATCAAGTTTTACCTGTAAAAAGAGGAGAAGAGTTTATTATTGTAACTGCAGGATCAAATCTAAAAGAGATAATGAAATTAGATTTTGTTGATAAAGTTAGAACATTAAGCAATGATCTTCATGAAATAAATGCGGTTTTGGGAATTGAGGCTGCAAGAGCATCAATTATAAATGAAACTTACAAAGTAATAGAAAATCAAGGATTAAATATTGATATAAGACATATCATGCTTGTTGCAGACACAATGTGTTTTTCAGGTGCAGTAAAAGGTATTACAAGATATGGTGTAGTACAACAGAAATCAAGTATATTGGCAAGAGCTTCTTTTGAAACGCCAATAAAACATTTTATAGAAGCAAGTTTAATAGGAGAGGTAGATGAACTCAATAGTGTTATAGAGAATGTTATGCTAAATCAGCCTATACCGACAGGTACAGGTATGCCAGAATTATATATGAAGGCAAGTAAATAGATTTAGAGCAATAATAATCTTTATAAACAGTTTTGATTTCCTTCACGGAAGTATGGCAAACGAATCAGAAACACTCGATAAAATAAAGAAATTACTAAAGACAGATAAAATAGTTTATGGTACAGATAGGGCTTATAAAGAAATAACCCGAAAAAATGCATCAGAAATTGTTTTATCTTCAAATGTACCAGATGATGTAGAATTGGATTTAACAAAATATGCAAACTTATCAGACTTGGTAATAACAAAGATAAACCTTACAAATGATTTGTTTGGAACATTTTGTAAGAAACCATATGCTATATCAGTATTGACTATACTGAAATAATTATGTCCAGAATCATTTATAATGCAGATACTTTAAAAATCATGCAGATCTTTGATTCCATAACGAAATCAGAGTTGAAGGATTGTTTTATTGATAACAATGATTTATTGACATTTGTTGTTTCAAAAAACCAAATGGGAAAAGCAATTGGTAAAAAGGCAGCAAACGTTAAGAGAATTGAGCAGTTGTTAAAAAGGAAAATAAAGGTTGTTGAATTTAGTGATGATATCACGAAATTCATAAAAAGTCTAATATATCCCGTTTCAACAGCTGAAATATCAGAAAATGATCAAATAGTCACAATCAAATTAAAAGATAACCATTCAAAATCAGTTTTGATTGGAAGAAGTGCTTCCAATCTTAGAAATTTGGAAGGTATTGTCAAAAAATATTTTACTATAAAGGAAATAAAGGTTATGTAAAAATGGGTAAAAAAACAAAAGGAATTAATGCTGCTAAAAAATTAACTGCAAGAAGAAATAAGTATAAATGGAAAGATCCAGTATACAAGAAAAGAGCTTTAGGTATGAAGAAAAAATCAGATCCATTAGGTGGAACAAGCCAAGCTTCAGGAATTGTATTAGAAAAGACACAGATTGAGAGAAAACAGCCACACTCAGGTTTAATCAAATGTGTTAAAGTACAACTTATTAAGAATGCTAGACAAGTCACAGCTTTTATGCCAGGTGATGGTGCTACAAAATTTATAGATGAACACGATGAAGTAGTCATAGAATCCATGGGTGGATCAAAAGGAAGATCAAAAGGAGATATCCCAGGGGTTAGATGGAGAGTTATAAAAGTTAATGATCAGTCACTAAATGCTCTATTGAAGGGTAGAATTGAGAAGGCGAGAAAATAAAATGAGCGATCTAAAATTATTTGATAGATGGGATATTTCAGGGATTAAAGTTGAAGATGCAGGTCTAAAAGGCTACATTAATCTTAGTCCAAGGGTAGTTCCAAAAACAGGAGCTAGATATGCAGGAAACAGATTTCATAAATCAAAGATAAATGTTGTCGAGAGATTGATGAATAAATTAATGGTTTCAGGACATAAGGCAAAAAAACACAAAATTTCATCAGGAAGAAATTCTGGAAAAGCTTATGCAATTTATCAAATGGTAGAAGAAACATTTGATATAATTGAGAAAAAAACAAAAAAGAATCCTATTGAAGTTTTTGTAAAAGCAGTTGAAAATGCAGCTCCAAGAGAAGAAATCATCACAATTGAGTATGGTGGTGCAAGATATCCAAAGGCAGTTGAATCGGCTCCTCAAAGAAGAGTAGATATCACATTAAAATATATGGCTCAAGGAGTATACCAGTCATGTTTTAATAAAAAGAAAACTGCAGTTCAGGCATTATCTGAAGAAATATTATTTGCTTATCAGAAAAGTTCAAGTTCAGTTGCAATTGCAAAAAAGTTTGAATTAGAAAGACAGGCAGATAGTAGTAGATAAGGTTTAAATATTTTTAATAATTTTTTATTTCTGATTTTTTAATTTATTTATTTAACAATATTTAAATAGACTTCTTATCATATCTCTTTCTTATGCTTGATTCAATTCTCACAATTTCTGCTGTACTGATTCTTCTTTTTTCTATTTTTTATAGTAGAAAATTATTTTCTGCCATAAAAAAAGATTATATAAGAAGAACGTGGGTTGTAATCTTTTCTTTTCTTATTTTCTTTTTTGTTGGATATATTGCATACCTATACATAATAATGACTAATAGTATTGATTTTAACAAGGTAAAGATTCTTAATGGAATTATTTTTTTTGACACTGCAGTGTTTATTTTGGTTGTAATTTGGTTTTCAACAAATATAATTCTTCGTCTTCAGAAACAGTCAATGGAGCTTGAGGGTTTAAATGTTAAGCTTAATAAAAAAGTGGAAAAAAGAACAAAGGAACTAAAGAAGTCAAATGAATTGAAGGATCTTTTCATATTTATTATGAATCATGATCTTAAAAATCCAATAACGTCTATTAAAGGATATTCTCAGCTTATAAAATCAACAACTAAGGAAAAAAAGACAAAATCTTTTTCTCATAAGATAATAGATGATTCAAATAGGATGAATGAATTAATTACAGAAGCAAGACTTTTTTCTCAAATCAAGAGCGGTGAGTATAAAGAAAAAAAAGAAATGGTTGATATTAATAAAATGATAAATGATATAATTCCTGAGTTTCAAATAAAATTGAAATCCAAAGGGATGAAAATAGATTTAAAGATGAAAAAATCAAAAGTATATAATCTATACATTTTACCTATTCTTAAGGAAGTGTTCTTGAATTTGATTGACAATGCAATCAAATATAGTCCTAAAAAAACAAAAATAGTAATAGATATTAAAAAAAAAGAGAATAATATTCTTATCAGCTTTTTTGATCAGGGAGATGGTATCAAATATGAGAACAAAGAACTTATCTTTCAGAAATTTCAAAGAGCAGAAGCAAAAAAGGCAATTGAAGGTAGCGGTCTTGGTCTATCAATTACAAAACAAATAGTAGAGCTTCATAATGGAAAAATTTGGGTTGAAGATAATATTCCTAAAGGGAGTGTATTCATTGTCAAGATTCCAATTAAAAAATAATTTCTTTTGATAATATTGGTCATGTTTTTTTTTAATTAATTTAAATAATTATCATATTAATTTCATTCTTTTTTATCAAAAGGTTTAAAAACTCAAACTTAATGATGTGAATATATGTATATAGGGGGAGAATAATTATGGGTGAAAAATTTGAAATTCCTAAAGATTTATTATATTCTAAGGAACATGAATGGGTTAAAGTTGATGGTGACATTGCAACACAAGGTATAACTGATATTGCACAGCATATTTTGACAGATATTGTATTTGTTGAATTGCCAAAAGTTGGTGCAAAAGTTGAACAGAGCAAATCATTCATGGTTATTGAATCAGTAAAATCAGTTTCAGATGTTAATGCTAGAGTTAGTGGAGAGATTGTTGAAATAAATGAAGAATTGACGGACAATCCAGCAATAATAAATGAAGATCCTTATAAAAATGGATGGCTTGTAAAAATTAAGATGAAAGATGAGAGTAAAGTAGAAAATATGTTATCTTCTGAGGATTATGGGAAACATTGTGAAGAGGCTAAACATTAATGACAAATTATTCACATGAAAGAATAGTTGATGGAGTACTTGCTACAAGACAACCGAAACTTACTTATAATTTCAAACTCTTATAAGTTATTATGGCAGAAAGTAACCTTAAATTGAAATCAGTACCTGCTGGAAGGAGGCATCCTCCTTGGTTAAAAGTAAGACTACCTACTTTGGAGTCCTATTCTAATATGAAGGCGTTAATTAAAGATGCTTCAACTAATACTGTGTGTGAAGAAGCAAAATGCCCAAATATTGGGGAGTGTTGGTCACATGGTACTGCAACTTTCATGATTTTGGGTGATACTTGTACAAGAGCATGTAGATATTGTCATGTCAAGACTGGTTGGCCTGGAGGAATATTAAAAAATTCAGATGAACCAAAACAAGTTGCAGAAGCAGTAAAAAAACTTGGTTTAAAATACGTAGTTATTACTTCTGTTGATAGAGA
>JABHHN010000082.1 GCA_018671515.1 archaeon
TGAGTGCGCCAATTTTCGCCGCGCACTTAATACTATGTTTTCTAGAATTATATATTATTCTGATGAAATCCTAATTGGATTTCATGGGCGGGTTTCAAACCACACTAAAGTGTGGATTAAACTACCCACCTAAACGTATTTGGCTTCACCTACAATATTTAATATCTGAAGAAGATTATGCTTATGACAAGAAAAGAAAAATGAAAAAAAAAGGTAAATCTGAAAAAATATTAATTTATTCTGATTCTATAGAGATAAACACTAAATAACTTTTTAATAAACTCAATTTTCCTCTCTTTTATGTATATACTTTCAAAATTTCAAGCAAAAGTATTTCTTCTAGAAAGAAAAGAATTTTCAGTATCATTAGATTTAGGTCTAACCAAAACAAAAATTCAATTTGTAGATGGATTTTTCATATTTCCCGATGGACAAAAAATAACTATTGATCATATTAAAAAAATCATAAAAAAAGATACTTCTTGTTTTTCAATTGAAAATAATGATATAATAAAATTATCTTTATTTTCTGATGATACTAATAAATACTATAAATTAATGCCTACAGGAATTGACACGCCACCTACTCTTGAAATATCAGGAATAAGGATGCATGTAACAAAATCTATGTCAGCTGAAGAAGATACTAAAAAAAAGATATCATTTGTAGAACCATGTTTTGGTTATGTATTAGATACATGCACAGGACTTGGATATACTGCTATTTTAGCCTCACATACTGCAAGACAGGTATTCACATATGAAATTGATGAAAACTGTGTAGAAGTACAAAAAATTAATCCTTGGTCAAAAGAATTATTTAATAATCCAAAAATAAAAATGAATATTGGTGATATATTTTTAGAAATTAAAAAATTAAAAAACAATTTTTTTGATAGAATTATTCATGACCCTCCTAGATTGACATTTGCAACTGTATTATATTCTCAAGGTTTTTATGATGAGCTTTTTAGAGTGTTAAAACATAAAGGTAAAATATATCATTATACTGGACACCCAGGTAGTAAAAATAGAGGTGTGCATCTACAAGATAATGTATTAAAAAGAATGCAAAGATCTGGTTTTAAAAATCTTAAAAAAGTTTTCAATGGTGTTTCAGGAGAGAAAATTTAAATTTTTACATTTATTTTCTTTTGTCCAATTCTTTTTCTCTTCTCTTCCATTTAATTATAAATATTATTGATTTATAACCTGATAAAAAAGCTATAAAAAAAGTTAAAAATAAAATTTGGTTTTGTCTAAAACTACCATTTAATGAACCAAAAATTCCCATAATTGTTGCTATAAAAAAATATGAAGTAATACCAAATACAAGCATGGAAAAAAAGAAAAAATAAATAGAAGTAATAAAACTAGACAAAGCTAAAAAATATTTTTCTAGCAAGATATAAAATAAATTTTTGTCTTCTTTTGAAAATTTATTTATTATATTTTTATAATGCTTCCCAGAAATTAAAGAATATAGATAAAAAGAAACAATTATCATTAAAAAAGCCCTGATATATTCTTTAACAAATATACGATAAGTCGCTATAATTAAAAAATATAGAATAAAAAGAAATGTAACTGAAATAGCATGGTGAACATCAATTATACCATATTTTTTATCATTTGTCATAAACTATTCCTTTTTCAACAATTTTAAATTTTATTCCCATGCTAATATTATTATCCATCTCTCGATTATATGATGTATATTTTCTAAGAATCATTTCTCTTTTCTTTTCATCATCCATTGTAAATTCTATAAGACAATTATTAAAATTAGTAATTATTTTTCCACCAACTGGTTCAATTTTGTTTTCGTTTAATTTACTATATACTTGATTTGCCATTAAAATGAATTTATTATTTTCTTTTGCAATTCCTCTAATTGTTCCTAATTGTTCTAGCATCATTGCATTTTTTTCTTTTGCATCAATACTTTGCTCTGACCTATAATAATTTCCAATAGTATCAATTATGAATAATCTAATGCTATTTTCTTTTTTTAATTTATTTAATGATTTAATTTTTTTATATTGATCTTCATATGAATTTATTTTTATAAAAATAATTTTTTCAAGAATTTCTTTAAATTTTTCTCCTGCTAATTGTGAAAATCTTTCTGGATTAAAACCATTTTCTGTATCCATATATACAACTTTAAAACCTTCTTTTATACAATCAATTGCTGCTTGCATACAAAGAGTTGTTTTTCCAGATGAACCTGGACCATATATAGTATTTATGAAACCTGCTTCAATTCCACCTTTAAGTAATTCGTCAGAAACCCCACAACCTGTACTAATAATATCAACCATATATTAATTCATATTCGAAACAAATTTAAATAGGTTTTGTAATTAGATAATGTAGTATGAGAAATAAGAAAGGACAATTTAAAATATGGTTTTGGTTTGCTATAATTTTTGGCATTGGAATTGGATTTCTTATTTTAAAAGGATTTGATAACAATGAACAAGATATTCCTGTAGAAATTGATAATCCTCAAGAATTTGAAACACCTAAAAGTTGTCCTTGTACATGGACAAGAGAGGTTGAAGTAGATGGAGAAATTAAACCAATAACATTCTATTATAAACTAGATTGGGTTATTTGTCAACCTGATGGAAATTTATATTCTTGTGCAAAAACAGGTTGGAAAAAATGGATTCCATTTAATACAATAAGTAAAATACCAACCACATGTTCTATTGTTCCTGGCTTTTCAGAAACATTACCTGTGTTAAGAAATATTGACATATGTGCTGATAAATCTAAAGAGTTTCAACAAGATTATAATTTTTGTAAGTCAATACTGGATGCAAATGAAGAGGGTGAAATAAAATATTCTCAATGGAATTATAAACAATTTCCTTTCTTAGAAAGACACTTAATAGGTCAATGTTCTCCAGTTATTAAAGATACCACTCGAACTGTTGCTATTGATAAATATCATAAAAATTTTGGAGAAGTAAATTTTCCAGAAAGTAAATGTATTTGGCCTTTAACATCTGGAGAAGATAAATATTATTGTTATAAAGAAGGAGATAAAATCTGTACTAACAATGCTGGAAATGTTGGGAGACTTTTAGAATGTAATCCTAAAAATAATGAAGAAACAATATGGAAATCTCTTGGAACATCTCAAGCATGTACAACATATTGTATTGATGTTCTAGACAACTATGATGATGATAAATATATATTTAGTACTATAAAGAAAAATAAAAATGTTGATTACGATAATTTTGTATTTGTTGACGAATCTAAAAATAAAAAAATAATGGATAGAAATGAATGGGAAAAAGAACCACTAGTAATTTTTGATTCTACAAAAAATCCTGAAAACGATGAAGATAATGATAACTTACCTGATTATTGGGAAGAAATAATGGGTCTTGATTATAGTAAAAAATCAGGACTTGGATCTCAAGGAGGAGGAGGAGGAAGAGGAGAAATTGGTAGTGAAAAAGCATTAGAAGGTGATCAATATAATAATTTAGAAGAATTATTACTTGGTTTAAATCCATTAATACCTGAACGAAATAATATTAAATTTTTTATCAACAATAAAGATGATAATTATTGTGATAGCACTGTTGGTTTTAAAGACGCCCTTATACAACAACCATGTGGGTGTGCTGAAAAAATAAATGGTGATGTTTATTATTTTAAAGAACAAGAAAATATATGTAGACTTCCTAAACCTAATGAATTTGATTATGAAGGATACGACATGAAAACAAATTATTTGTTTAGGTGCAATAATGGTTTATGGGATATAACATCTATCAACTGTAATGATATAATACAAACAGGAAAAGATGAAACACTTCCATATGATTTCGTCGAAATTTGTGGATATTTTAAAAAAACAAGAGATACACCAAACAAAAAACCATCACATTGTTCTTATGATGTAGAAATAGATGGCCTTCAGGGTGCAGGGGTCGGAATCACATAATCATAACAATATTTAAATAAATAATTCTTTTCAACAATGATTATGACTGAAATATCCATAGTTTTACCTACATATAATGAAGAAGAGAGTGTAAAACCACTCTATGACAAATTAAATTCTACGCTTAAAAAACTTAATAAAAAGTATGAAATCATCTTCATTGATGATGGCTCAAGTGATAATACATATCAAAATCTTCTAAAACTAAAAAAATCTGATAAAAATATCAAAATAATTAAATTCAGAAGCAATTTTGGTCAAACTGCAGCAATGGATGCAGGATTTAAAGCAGCAAAAGGAAAAATCATAATTGCAATGGATGCAGATTTACAAAATGATCCAACAGATATTCCAAAACTTTTAAATAAAATTGACCAAGGATTTGATGTTGTGTCTGGTTGGAGATATAAAAGACAAGATAGTTTTTCTAAAAAAATATTCTCAAAACTTGCACATGAATTAAGAAGAATTTTTACAGGAGAAAAAATACATGATTCTGGATGCTCACTAAAAGCTTATAGAAAAGAATGTTTCGATAATTTAGACTTATATGGTGAAATGCATAGATATATTCCTGCTATACTAAAATGGAGAGGTTTTAAGATAACAGAAGTAAAAGTAAACCATAAAAGAAGACAGTATGGAAAAACTAAATATAATCTAAGTAGAGTATATCATGGTTTTCTTGATTTAATTTTAGTTGTATTCTGGCAAAAATTCTCAGCAAGACCAATACATCTTTTTGGAGGAATTGGATTATTGCTTAACTTTTTTGGAATACTGATTGGAATTTATCTTAGTTATCTTAAAATATTTTTCAATGAGAGTATTGCAAATAGACCTCTTTTATTATTATCTATAATGTCAATTATAATTGGTATACAATTCATAATATTTGGAATACTTGCTGATATGATTTTGAAACTTTATTACAAAGATAATCCAAATTATAGGATAGAGAAGATAGATTAATGAAAATATTAGTTGTTTCTACAAGCCCATTCTTTATTGTAAGAGGAACACCTCTAAGAAGCCTTATGCTTATTGAAGCATATCTAAAAAATAAATTTGAGATAGATATTATAACATATCCTGTAGGAAATGACATCCATACTGATAAATTAAATATCTATAGACCTAAGGTAAAGTTCTACAAAAAAAAAACTGCAGGTCCATCACTAACAAAACCATTAATTGATTTATTTGTACTAAATGAAGCAATAAAATTATGTAAAAAAAATGATTATGACTTGATTCATTGTGAAGATGCTGAAGCTGCATTTATTGGAGTTATCTTAAAAAAATTATTCAAGAAAAAAATAATCTCTGATTTTCATAATCAACTAAGTGAGAATTTTAAAATTCATAAATGGAATTTTCTTGTACCTATTGCAAAAGTAATTGAAAAATTCATGTATAAAAATTCAGATTATATAATTGCTAATAGTGATGACTTAAAAAACACACTAGAACAAAAATATGGATTAAAAAATATTGACATAGTTCTTGATCTTGTAACAAACAAACAAGAAAATCCAAAAATAAAACTTCCAAAAAATTACATTGTCTATGCAGGAAATTGCAGACCTTATCAAGGTGTTCCATTAATGTTAAAATCATATGCTAAATTTTCAATAAAATATCCTGATGTACCATTAGTATTGATCGGAAATATTGATGATGAAACTAAAAACATTATAAAATCATTAAAACTAGAAAAAAATACTATTATGACTGGAATTCTAACATTAGAAAAAACAAATTATGTACTTTCAAGATCAATATTCAATCTTATGCCAAGAGTTAGTGGAATCCAACCTGGAATGAAAGCACTACATTATATGGTTAATAAAACTCCAATAATTGCAACAGACCTTAGATGTAATACTATGTTTTTAGAACATCTAAATAATGCCTATTTGACAAAACCAGATGCTGATTCATTCTATAAAGGTATGATTGTATTGATGAAAGATAAAAATTTAAGAGCGAAGATTAAACAAAACATTATTAAAACTACAAAAAAACAAGATTTACCAAAGAAACTATT
Source organism: archaeon (assembly GCA_018671515.1). GTDB lineage: Archaea > Nanobdellota > Nanobdellia > Woesearchaeales > GW2011-AR15 > JABHHN01. Next base: position 6,021 of record JABHHN010000082.1, read on the forward strand.
AAATATTTCAAAACTATTACTAAAAAAATGACACCTTCAAAATGGATTAATGACTATAGATTATCAAAAGATATAGTTGAAAAACTAACAAACTACGATGAAATAGAAAATTTTGAAGCAGATGAATACTTTGTTCTTATAAAAATAAAAAAAGAAGAAAAAATAATTGAATTAGCAGTAGTTGATTCTAATTTAAAGACAGATAAACAAGGAAAAGAATATTATGAAATAACACATATATTAAAAGGTAAAAAGCCTCAAGACATATATTTTCCTCTTTCTAAAATAAATATTCTAAAATTAAATGATCATTATGCATATGTTGGAAAAGAATTACAAAAAGCATATGACGCATTAATGAATGATAAAAAATACGTTCAAGTATAAATTTTAAGCAAAATTCTCCCTAAAACATCCCAAAGATTTATTTAATAACAATATTTCATTAACTGATATGATCCCATCAATTAATGATACAAAAATAGGTATTGTCGGTTTAGGATATGTTGGACTGCCTTTAGCAATTGAATTTTCAAAACATTTCAAAGTAATAGGGTATGATATAAGCAAACAAAAAATTGAAAGCTTAAAACAAGGAATTGATCCTGGAAAAGAAACTAAAAAAGTTGATATTGATAATTCTGGAATTTTATTTACAGACGATCAAACAAAAATATCACAATGTAATTTCATTGTAATTGCTGTTCCAACACCTATTGATAAAGATAGAGATCCAGACTTATCATATGTTGAATCTGCAACAGAAATTGTAGCAAAAAATATGAAGAAAGATTCAATTATCGTATATGAATCAACTGTATATCCAGGTGTAACAGAAGAAGTATGCATTCCTATTTTAGAAAATATTTCTAGATTAAAATGCAAACAAGATTTTAAAATCGGATATTCTCCAGAAAGAATTAATCCAGGAGACAAAATAAGAACAATTGATAATATCATAAAAATTGTTTCAGGAATTGATGATGAAACTCTAAATTATGTAGCAGAAATTTATTCAAAAATAATAAAAGCTGGTGTTTTTAGGGCTGATTCTATAAAAGTAGCTGAAGCTGCAAAAGTAATTGAAAATACACAAAGAGATCTAAATATTGCACTTATGAATGAACTCTCTTTAATCTTTGATAAGATGGATATTGATGTCATGAAAGTAATTGAGGCAGCTGGAAGCAAATGGAATTTTCATCATTATCATCCAGGTCTTGTTGGTGGACATTGTATTTCTGTTGACCCACATTATCTTTTATATAAATCAAAAAAACTTGGATATGACCCAAAAGTTATCCTTGCTGGTCGTGATGTAAATGAACACATGCCAATACATATTGCTAATAGAGTAACTGATGAATTAGATAAAATAAATAAAAATTTTGAAAACACAAATATACTTGTCATGGGATTGACATTCAAAGATAATGTAAATGATATCAGAAATAGTAAAATAAAGATAACAATAAATCATTTATTAGAAAAAGGTCTAAATATATATGCATATGAACCTTTAGTAGATAAAGAAACAATTAAAAACAAGTTTGATGTAAATAACATTGATCCAAAAAATACAAATTTAAAATTTGATTGCATAATCATTGCAAGAAATCATAAAATATTTGATGAATTGTCTTTTAATGATATTAAAAAAATAATGAATGAAAAACCAATCATGATTGATGTTGCATATAGATTTGATAAAAAAGAAGCAAAAAATAATGGATTTGTTTACAAATCATTTTAAGAAAATGAAAATATTAGTTACAGGTGGAGCAGGATTTATTGGAAGTCATCTATGCAAGGCACTATTAAAAAAAGGGCATGAAGTAATTTGTTTTGATAATTTTTCTACTGGATCAAATGAAAAAATTAATGATATAAAAAATCAAATTGAATTAATTGAAGGTGATTGTAATACTGATGATTTAAAAAAAGCATTTCAAAATAATATTGATATTGTTTTTCATTATGCTGCAACAGTTGGTGTAAAAAGAACACAAGAAAAACCCATGAGTGTCTTTGATGATATAATTGGTATAAGAAATATACTTGAACTTTCATATCAAAATAAAGTAAAAAAAGTAATATTTGCTTCATCATCTGAAATATATGGCAATCCTAAAGAAATGCCAGAAAAAGAAGATGGAATAATTGACCCGATTCAACCATACGCAGGGGTGAAATTAATTGGAGAACAATTAATGGAAACTTATCATAATAAATTCAATCTAAATACCTGTTCATTAAGATTTTTCAATGTATATGGATCTAATCAAATATCAAATGCTTATGGTTTTGTAACTGGAAAATTTATTAATCAAGTATTATCTGGAAAAAATCCTACTGTTTATGGAGATGGTAGTCAATCAAGAACATTTACTTATATCGATGATAATATTAATATGAGCTTGATTGCTATGGAATCAGAATCAACAAATGGACAAGTTATAAATATTGGTTCTGATAAAGAAATATCTATTCTTGATTTAGCAAAAAAAATAATAAAATCATGTAATTCTGACCTAGAACCTGTATTTGTAGAAAGAGAAAATTATGACATTGTTGATAAAAGATGTCCTGATACAACAAGAATGAAAAAACTTCTTAATTATGAAACTAAATTTTCTCTTAATCAAGGACTAAGTAAAACAATAGAATGGTTCAAATCAAATAAATAATTACTTTTTAAGATTTCTTTAACATTTCATCTATATGTGCATAAAATCCTAATATCAAAATATATATCAAAGAAATTATATGCACAAAAAAACCTGACTGAAATGATAATTGTTTAGAAACACCAAAAGACATCATTACAGTAGTCCATATCCATTCTGTGGTTCCAAGAGCTGCAAAACCTTGAATAGGTATGACTGAAAACAATATTGAAGCAATCTGTGTCAATCCCACCACTAGTAATGATACATCTACACCTAAACTCTTTACAATCATAAAAGTCAATATAACAACAAGTATTACATTAAATATTGAAGTTCCAATTACTTGTAATAATAGAGTTATCGATTTTAATTTATTAATTTCTCTTATAATTTCTTCAACTTTTGATATTATTGTGATTATGAATTTAATAGGAATCTTTTTTTCCATAAATTTTCTTATAGCAATTAATATTTTTTCTCCTGCAAATATCAAGATTATAAATCCTAATACTAAAAAAAGCATTGCCCAAGCAATTACTCTTATTGAAATTAATATGAATTCTGATAAATCAGTCAAAAATAATGAAAATATAAAAAAACAAATTATGTATGAAAAAAAATCAAATATCCTTACTACAGATAAAGATGAAAATCCTTTAGTTAAATCAATTCCTCTTTTTTTTAACTGAAATAATAATGCAAATTCTCCCATTCTAAAAGGAAGAAGATTCAAATAAAAATTATGGAAGAACACAATTTTCATAAATTCAGTTATTTTTAATTTAGTCTTTAAAAATATTTTAAATCTAAATGCTCTATTTACGTTCATAATTAAATAAACAAAAAAACCAAAAAATAAATATGTCAAATTTGCATTAGAAAATGCATCAACCATTTCATCAACATCTACTTGTGAAAATAAATAATAAAGTATTAGTCCTGCAATAAGAATACTGATGACTATTTTTAAAATCTTATTTTTCATTATTCACTTACAACATATAAAACTTGTTTTCCTTTTGTCAATTCATATTCTTTTGTAGTTACTTCATTTATTGATGTAAAATTCTGAACAAGTTTTGTTATATCTGACCCATCAAATGATCCTTCTTTCTTAAAAAGCATATATAATAGATTTGGTTGATCATTTTGCATTGTATATGCCATCTGTTTTAATGAATAACTTGATTGTACATGCTCCCAAATTTCTGGATTATTGAAAAGTTTCGGGAATTGCCATTGATAAACAAAATACCAATTTATTCCTCTATCCTCAACTCTTTTAAATGTTTCAAGTAAACTTGCAGGTTTTATTCCTTTTCTATCTGCATGCCACAATACACCAAAACTTTGATGTGATGAATGATATATTAATTCATCAGGCGTTGAATGTGCATTAATATATTCTCCTGCTACATCAAGTCCAATAAATTGTGTATCATACATCCTCTCCCATGAAGGTTTAGAAATATTGAATAACCAAATAAGAGCAATTGCTATAAAAACCCATTTTACAATATCATTCTTGACTAATTTTCCAAGATTTGATCCTATTACTGTAAAAAGATATCCTACTAAAATAAAGAATAATGGTGCAATTGGAAACATATGATAATTATGTCCGCTAAGCTTGAATGACATTATTATGAACCAAAATATTGAACCAATGAAATACCAAAATGTAAAAGCATTACCTACTGATTTATTATAAAATAATGTTATAAATATAAATCCAACAATTGCTAAATATATTCCTTCAAATGTAAAATTATCTCTTGTATAAGATTTTATTGCTGGCCAGAAATTAGGATCTTTAAATATTTCTAATTTTATTAAATCAGTTAATTTTGCTTCTGATTCACTACCCTTCCCAATATATTTTTCTCTGACTGTGTCACTATATGAAATCCATATAAATACAGATGAGAGTATCATTGCAGAAATCAAAAATACTCCCCATTTATTTTTCAACTTTGCAAACATTTTAGTTGGAGATTTTATTATTCTAATTCCAAAAACAAAAAACATAGGTATTCCAATAAGTAAAAATGGATATTTTGCTAATGCTGATAATGTTGCAAAAATTGATGTTAAAATCAAATCCTTTGAATTATAATTTTCAATAAAACCTGCAAAGAAATATGCTGAAACCATCATAAAAAAAATTCCAGGATTAACAAGTTGTGTATTATGTGAAAAGAATATCAATAATGGATTCATTGTAGCTACTGCTGCTGCAACCAATGCTATATCTTCTCTTTTAAAAATTCGTTTTACAAAAAGATATGTAAAAGCAACAGTTCCCATACTAAAAAGTATTCCAACAAATCTTGCTACTACCAAACTCGTTCCAAATGCTTTAAAGAAAAGTGCTAAAATTATCGAAATTATTGGAAAAGTATCTGGATGCACTCCTGATTTATCATCATTTGTTCCTAAAAGATCATATGCAGGTACAAAAAATCCATATTTAAAAAACCCATCTCTTTCAAAATTTCTTGCTTCTGTTAAATAATGAGTTTCTTTCCAATTATGATATCCAACAACAGGATAATCCATATGATACATCCTAAGATAGAATCCTAAAAATAATATTGCTCCAAGAATAATTAGATTTATATGATTTTTATTCAAATTAAATTTTATATCCAAATTATTTTCTTTTTTGCTCTTTACTTGTTTCTTTACGTCATCTTTTATTTCAACGACTTCAGCTTCTACAATAGTATCTTTATTTTTTTTATTTTTTGATTTAGCCATCCCCTAAGCACCCAATTGTATTTTAAAAGGACTGGCTGTTTATATTATTTCCGCTTAGGTGTTAAGAATTAATTCTCTTATTTTCTTTATTATTCATAATAATAATAATAATAATAATAAAAGTTTTACTTTTTTTATTAACATAATTTAACACAGCAACCCGCCTTTGGCGTATTACTCATTAACATTCGTATTATCAAAGTTATACTAACTTTAACACTTGCAAGTTTGCAAGCCAAAGGCTTGCTATGAAATATTAAAGTAATAATGAAAATTTAAGACTAACTTATTTCACATAAAAATTTATAATAAATACTTACTTTCATTAAAAAAATCATGAAAATTTTATTGGTATCTGAATATTTCCCTCCAAAAATATTTGGTGGAGGAGAAATTAGTGCTTATCTTCTAGCAAAAACTTTAACAAAAAAAGGAATTGATGTGTCTGTTCTAACATCACATTTTGATGAAATGGAAAGATATGAAGTTAAAGACAATTTTAAAATATATAGAAAATTAAAGACTGGAAAAGGACCTCATAATATAAAAGAAAATATCAAAAGAGCAACAATTTTTAATGATTCTGTAAAAAGAGAAGTCAAAAGACTTGACAAAATAGAAAATTTTGACGTCATACATGCTTTAAACACCACTTCTATCCTTGGAATCTCAAAAATAAAATTCCCTAAAAAAAAGAAATTATTTGCAACAATTAATGGTTATCATGGACTGTGCCCTAAAAATAATCTTTTCTACATGGAAAAAGAAGTATGTAGTGGATGCAATCCTAATAAATATATTAAATGTATTTCAAAAAGCAAATACATTGGAAAACAAATCATAAAATCATATATGAAATATAATCCATTATTCTTATCATACTTATATGACAATTATCTTAAAAAAAGACAAGCACTAAATAAATTCCATATATTTTCTATTAGTGATTTCATAACTAACTTCACAAAAAAATATGTAAAAAAATCAACTAAAACATATAATCTTTTTGAAATAAATGATAAAATAATAAAATATTTAAAAATTGAAAAATTAATAAAAAACAAAACAATAATTTCAAGTATTGGAAATCTTGAAACAATAAAAGGTGTTGATTTACTATTAAATTCATATTCTAAAATAAAAGATAAAAAAGATTCAATGATTCTAATAATTGGTGATGGATCAACTAAATCTTATCTAAAAAAATTATGTGAAAAATTAAATATTTCAAAAAAAGTCCACTTCACTGGAAAATTAGATTACAAATTCATTCCTTACATATACAAAATTAGTGATATAGTCACAATTTTCTCTAAATATCCTGAACCATTCTCAAGAATAATGCTTGAAGCAACATATTTTTCAAAACCATTAATTGGAACAAATGTTGGAGGAAACCCTGAAGGTATAATTGATGGAAAGAATGGTTATCTTGTAGATTTTAATGAAAATAATATTTCTAAAAAAATTGAAACTTTAATTGAAAATAAAAAACTAAGAGAAAATATGGGAAAAGAATCTAAAAAGATTTTTAATGATAAATTTGATAATAATAAAATAATAAAAACTATTATTGATGCATATAAATTAAATTAATTATAAATACTCTATCTTCCAAAAACAATTTTGTGAATTTTTTTTCGATAAATAATATAAAGAAAAATAATTGAAAAAATAAAATATATAATTTCAATTAACCATGTCCAATATGAAATACTATCTTCATTTTTATTTAATTCCATAACACCCATACTTCCAGGAATAAGTAATTTACCTGAATATAACGCAGAAAAAAGTAAACTAACTAAAATAATTAATAATAGTAAAAATACAAAAATTTCAATTTTAGAATTAATTACTCTCTTTACATAAAATTGTTTTCTTAATTGTTTAAAAATTTGTATATCAAAATAAAAAAAATAAAAGATTAAGACGTAATCAAAAATATAAATTTCATAAAAAGTCAAAATAAGTGATATAAATATTGGAATAATAAACATTAAATTCATTAAATTTATTTTTGGACTTTGTTTAAAATAACTCATTTCCTATAAACTCTAACCAACTTCTCAGCAATCTCATCCCAATTATACTCCATTGCCAATTCACTGCACTCTTCAACTTTCTTACCATACTTCTTCTTATTCTTCAATATTTCCAAAATCTTATCTGCCAAATCATAATAATTTTTCTTCTTAAAAATCATTCCACCTTTACCTTTTTTTGTGACTTCAATAAATGGCTCAATGTCTGTTGCTACAAATGGTATACCACAAGCAGCTGATTCTAATAAAACAATTCCAAAACCTTCTCTAATTGATGCGTGTACAAATAAATGACATTTTTTTAATGTCTTAATTACATCCATATGTTCTTTTACATATCCTAAGAATTCAACATTTTTTTCTAAATGTAATTTTATTGTTAATTTTTTGAGACTCTTCATCTCTTCCCCTTTACCAATTATTTTTAATTTAATATCAGGAATCTTTTTCTTTACTATTGCAAGTGCATATAATACATCATCCACTCTTTTTTGATTAATCAATCTTCCAATTACACCAATTGTTGGAAAATCAAATTTAGAAACTTTGACTGAATCATATTTTTGCATATCAATACCATTATTGACAACATTTACTTTTTTAATTCCTTGCTCAACTAATTTTTTTCTTGTAAATTCTGAAACAGAAATTATTTTTGTTTTAGTAATTTTTACAAAAAACAAAATAACTCTTTCTGCTATTTCACCAACTAATCCTAATTTTGTTCCTGTATTTTTTACCCATTCTCCAATCCATACTTCATGATATGTTAAAAATTTCTTTGCTTTAATATTCCTTAATATGACTGGATAAGTAAAATATGTCAATGTATCAATAACATCAATAGAATATTTTTTTACAATTCTTCTTATTGAAAAAAAACATGATAATGAAAAAAATATTCTCTGTAATAGATTTCCATAATTTGAATAAGAATATATTGGACCTATTCTTAAAATATTTATTTTTTCAATCTTATCAAGTTTTTTCTGACTCTTCCTTCTTGACGTCAAAACATATACTTCATTTTTAATTGAGAGTTCTTTTGCTAAAAAATATGCCCTTGCTTCAACTCCTCCAGTAATATCAAGAGTCTTAGAGTCCGGAAAAAATTCTGATAAGAGAAGTATTTTCATGTTCATATCATCTTTTTCTATTTTTTTTCTTAAGTAGTGCTATTTCTCTTACTACTTTTGTAATTTCCTGTTCTCTCTCTTCAAATTTTATGTATAATCTAAATAACATATAAAACAAAATCCCAATACTTGAATAGATTACAACATCTACACCACGTCTAAGACCAATAATCTCTGCAAATTTTGTTGAATAATCAGGAAAAAATACAACACCTAATAAAGATAGCCAAATAGAAGTCCAAAATACAAATTCTTTGGGACTAAGTTTACTATCTTTTGTTCTTAGAATAACTCTACTTAATGCAAAAAGACTAAATATCAAAGCCACTATCTGTAAAACACTCATCATTTGTATCACCTGAAAAATTTATCTATTGAAAGTTTAATTAAAATCCTTATTCCTGAAATTAAATTTGTTCCTCTTTTTATTGAATAATCTGTATATATTGTCTTTATTGGTATCTCTTTTAATTTAAATTTATTTTTTCCTACCTCTTTTATTATTTCTGATGAAACTTCATATCCATTTGATTTGATTTCTAATTTTTGTGCAGCTTCTTTTGAAAATGCCCTTAAACCTGATTGAGTATCTGAACAATAGACACCATATAAAATAAATGTTATCATATTAAGTCCAAAATTCCCAACTTTCTTATAAAATGGCATATGTTCTTTTTTATTTATTATTCTTGATCCTATAACTACATCAGCCTCACCATTTAATATTGGTGTTGTAACTTTTTTTATATCTGATACTGAATGTTGTCCATCACTATCAAATGTTACTATCACATCTGCATTTTCCTCTACAGCAGCCTTTATCCCTGTTCCAAGTGCTCCACCAAGACCTCTATTAATTATATGTTTTAATACTATTACTCTTTGCTTATTTGAAATTGCAGAAGTCCTATCTTTTGATCCGTCATCTACTACAATGATTTTATGATAACCACTTCTTTTTAGCTTTCTAAGTACTTTTCCAATTGATTTTGCTTCATTATAAGCAGGTATGACAATATAGACTTTTTCCCCCATATAATATGGATATTTGATGATAATATATATAATTTATGCACAGACGAGCTTTAGAGGATAATTTTTTAATTTAAATTTGATTTTGCATAATATTTAATTTATTGTTATTTTACATCAGTACTTGATGAAATTGTTTTACAATTTCATCTCTACAAAAGCAAGTGCATTGCACTTGCTAAATATTAATGAAAAAATAACACAGCTTTCATTAATTCATTATAATTTTCTATTAAATATCTTCTTAGACGATAATTAAAAATAAAACAGGGTTAACATTAAATATAGATAGATTTTCTGCCCCAATTATATGAAAATACTAATTACAGGCGGAGCAGGCTTTATTGGAAGCCATCTATGTGATAGATTGATTACTGAAGGTCATTATGTCATCTGTGTAGACAATCTTGGCTCTGGAAGATTAAAAAATGTAAAACATCTTCTTACTCATAAAAATTTTAGATTCATAAAACATAATGTCATTGAACCTTTACAGCTAATTGAAGGAAAAATTGACCAAATTTATCATCTTGCATCACGTGCAAGTCCAAAAGATTATCAAGAATACCCTGTTGAAACTGCACTCGCAAATTCAGTTGGAACTGATAGAATGGCAAAACTTGCAAATGAAAAAAATGCAACAATTCTTTTCACATCTACATCTGAAAGCTATGGAGAACCAAAAGAGCATCCTCAAAAAGAATCATATTGGGGAAATGTAAACCCTGTAGGCATAAGAAGTTGTTATGATGAATCTAAAAGATTCGGTGAAGCGCTTCTAATGGCATATTATAGAGAATATAACTTAAATATCAAAATTGTAAGAATATTCAATACATATGGTCCTAGAATGAGAAAAGATGATGGTAGAGTCATATCAAATTTCATATCACAATCTATTGAAAATAAACCAATTACCGTATATGGTGATGGAAATCAGACAAGATCATTTTGCTACGTTGGAGATATGGTTGAAGGATTGATTAAAATGATGAATTCAAAAGAAATCGGTCCTAAAAATCTTGGAAATCCTAATGAGAGAACCATTTTAGAAGTAGCTGAAAAAATCAAGAATCTAACCAAATCAAAATCTGAACTAACATTCTTACCTCTTCCTGAAGATGATCCAACAATCAGACAGCCCGATATTTCAAAAGCTAGACAATTCTTGAGTTGGGAACCAGAAATAAAACTTGAAGAAGGTCTTAAAAGAACTATTACCTGGTTCAAAAAAAACGGTAATAGTGTTTAATTTATAATAATAATATTTCTACACAAATTTAATTTTCTTTGATGCAAATAAACACATCTTAATTAGAAGCCATCCATGCTTAAATCTACTTATATTTGTAGATCCATATGTCCTTTCTTTATATCTTACTGGAATTTCTACTATCTTAAGATTTAATTTTGATGCACCAAATATAAGATCAAAATCACCAAATGGATCAAAATCACCAAAATATTTCCTGTTTTTCACAATCTTCTCATAATCATCTTTAAACAATACTTTTGTTCCACATAATGTATCTTTAAATCTTTGATCTAATAACCACGTGAATACAAGACTAAACATTCTATTTCCAAATAAATTAAGAGTTCTCATAGATTCTTTTTCCATTGGGTATACTAGTCTCGTCCCGTTTATGAATTCCCCTTTATTTTTTGCAATTGCATTATAGAATTTTTTAAGATCTTTTGGAGGAACAGTTAGATCTGCATCAAGTATCATCAAAATATCACCATTACACTTTGAAAATCCTTTTCTTACAGCATCTCCTTTTCCTTTTCCTTCTTGTTGATAATATTTTATATCCCAGTCTTTAGAATATTCTTTTGCAACACGTTTTATTTCATCATATGTATTATCTGATGAATTCCCTTCTACAAATACAATTTCTGTATGACTTCCAAGTCTTGGCATTCTTTTTAGTGCATTTTCAATATTTCCTTCTTCATTTCTTGCAGGAATAACAACTGAAACAGAATATTCTTCTTTTCTCTCAATATCTACTGGTCTTGCTACAATGAAATTGACAAGATTTAATTTATTTATCAAAGGTAATCTTGCAACATATTTATTTAAAAAAGTTGATAAAAATGGAATATTTTTTGGAAATAATAGAAATTCCCCTGTTTTTATTGTATCATATCCTTCAACATAAAGAAGATTTTTTATATCTTCTTTTGAAAGCCAACTTGTAAATGGCTGACTCATTTTCAGATTAAAAAACTCTGATAATTTTAGTAATGGTTCCCAAAAAAAATTGTAGTATGTTATTATTATTCTTGTTCTTGGTGTACAGTTTTTTTTTAGATTCTCAAATACTTTTTCAATATCTTCAAAATATCCAATAGAATCTGAAATTATAATATAATCAAATTTTTGCTTTGACTTAAAATTATGAACATCTGCTTTTATGAATTCAAGTTTTTTGAATCTTTTTGAAGCAATTTTTACCATCTCTTCACTAAAATCTATTCCAACACCTTTTTTTGGTTTTAATGAATTTAGAAGATCTCCAGTTCCACACCCTAATTCTAATATATCAGAATTAGGTTCAATTAAGAATTTAATATAATCTCTTATTGATTTACTATAATATATATTTTTTTTAATCCAATATTTTCTAGTTTTAGCTGTTTTATTAAAAAAATTCATCAGTTTTTTATTCATTTTTATCTCGAGATTATTCTTTTTAATTTAAGTCTTATTGTTTAAAATATTTTTTATTCTTAATTTCAATATTTAATTGTAATTCATCATTATGATGTTCAATTATTTCATCAAAAATATAATCAAGATCTTTTGTTATAACCCAATTTGGATAATCTTTCTTAAATTTATCAGTGTTTGTTATCCACCATATATGATCTGATTCTCTTTCTTTACCTTCAATAAAATCAAGCATCTTACCTGTCTTTTCTTGTATAGCATCAATTGTCTCATATATTGAAATTGAATTTTTTATTGATCCACCGAGATTATATACGATACCAAAATTTCCTTCTTCATCTGATTTTGGATTTTTTATGAATTCAAATGCAGCTCCTGCAACATCACTTCCATGAAGCTGGTCACGTACTCTATATCCACCACCAAAAATTGTATATTTTTTTTCAGTCATTGCACATTTTATTATATACGGAAGATAACCATGCATTTCAACTGCTTTTGAATTTTTTCCAGTAAGACATCCACATCTAAATATGCAAGTTGTAAGGCCAAAATTCTTTGCATACTCTTGACAATACAAATCTGCTGCAGTTTTTGATACACCAAAAGGTGTATGCCCACATTTATCTATAGACATTGATTCATCAAAAGAATCTACTTGTGAATTATCATATCTTCTTTTATTTATTTTATATTCATATTTATTTGGCATATCACCATATACTTTATTTGTTGATAAAAAAACAAAAGGAATTTTAGGATTATTTTTCCTTACAGTCTCTAATAATAATAATGTTCCATATGCATTTATATCAAAATCTTCTAATGGTATTTCTAAGCTTCTAGGATGAGATGGTTGTGCTGCACAATGAATTATTGCATCAACTTTTTTTATAACTTCTTCCATTAATTCTTTATTTCTTATATCTCCTCTAACCATTTCAAGATTTTCTTTTTTTGAAATTTTAACATTATTTTCTATACTTCCTTCTTCCCCAAATATCTTTCCACGCATATTATTATCGACTGAAATAACACTCCATCCTTTATCAATAAAGAATTCTATGCATGAACTTCCAATAAGTCCTTCTCCACCTGTAATTAGAATTTTTTTCAAATATTTTCCCCTATAACCTTAAAAAATAATAATCATTATATAGTTTTTTATTATTATAACAATTAAATGAAAAAGATAATCAATAAAAACAAAAATTTAATTTTTCTAATTTTAATACTTGTAATTGCAACTTTTTTTAGATTATATTTCAACCCAATGGATATTGATGATGCAACTATTGGATATAGAGTCATTGAAAATATTGCATCTGGAAAAGGCTTTGAATATAATTCAGGTGAGAAAGTCCTTTCAACATCAGCACCACTCCATATTATAATAATTTCATTTTTTACATATTTAGGAATGGATGTAATTTTTGCTACAAATGCTCTTTCATTAATTAGTGCATTAATTACAATAATTTTAGTCTATTTTATACTAAAAGAAATCAATTTTGAAAATGCAGGTTTAATTGCAGCTTTTATTTTAGCAATCAGTAATGACTTTGTAATCTATACTATGAATGGAATGGAGACTTCATTTTATACTATGCTATGGATGACATCCATTTACTTTTTCATAAAGAAAAAATATTCACTAACAGGACTGTTTTTAGGACTGTTAGTCTTCACACGTGTTGATGGTGCGATGCTTGCAATTGCATTAGGATTATTATACATCTTCAATCACAAAAAAATTCCATGGAAAATGGCAATTATTGCAATTTTAGTATTTATGCCATGGATCATATTTGCAACATCATATTTTGGAAGTCCAATCCCTAATACACTTAAAGCAAAACAGCTTCAGGCAGGAAGTGATTCAACATTTTTTATAAGGATTTTTGCATTTTTGTATGATGAAACATTTCTTTTACTAATTCCATTTATCATAATTGGACTTATTAAAATATTCAATAAAAAAGAGATTTGGCCAATTTATTTTGGTTCATTATTATATCTAATTGCATACACAGCAATACAAATACATGGTTATATCTGGTATTATATTCCATTAATCCCAATAATTGTAATTTTTGCTGCAATTGGAATCACTTATGTCACAAAAAGAATATTCTCTCAAAAAAAGATTTATTCAAATTTATTTTTAATAATTTTTATGATAAGTATTGTTGCTACATCAATTTTAGGTATGAAGCATTACAAACAAAAAGTAGATATTAAATGGGAATCATATAAAGAAATTGGACTTTGGTTCAATCAAAACACAGAACCTACTGATACTATAATGTTCCATGATATTGGTTATGTCGGATATTATTCAGAGAGGTATATTTGGGATTATAATCTTCTTATTCATAAACAAGAAAAAGATGTAACTACAAAATTAAGTTATCCAGAATTTATGAAAAAATACAACCCAAATTATGTATTACATCTTAAAAAAAATGTTGTGGACACAATAGAAAATTCAGCACCAGATTATGTTGGATATGAATTATTTAAAACATTCACAGATGACTTTTCATATCAAACTGATGATTTAAGATACAAATTAAATTTCAAAAATTATTATTATATATTTAAGAGAAAGTAAATTTCTAAGTCACTACTGTTAAAATCTAACAGTATATAACAGTACTCCATAACGCATTTAAAAAGAAACCTAATCCAATGACAAATGACATACGGAAAATTAATACCAAATCTAAAAATTGATGGAAAAGAAGCAAACTACGGTGTAGTTAATGAAAGAGATGCACGTGCTGGTGCAGGAATCATGCTAATAATTGCAATATTTTCATTCACACAAGCATTATATTTGAAAAATTTAACATTCTTATACGCAACAGTAATCGCATTTACTGTAGAATTTTTATTTAGAATTATTGACCCCCACATAGCTCCTTTTTACTTTTTAGGTTCTTTAATTGTCAAAGGTCTAAGACCTGAATGGTCTGGTGCAGTTCAAAAAAGATTTGCATGGACACTAGGTCTTGCGATGGCAGTTTCAATGATTTTCATTTCAATAATATTCCAAATTAGAGGTACCCTTCCTTTCTCTGTATGTGCAGTATGTCTATCATTATTATGGCTTGAAACATCATTTGGAATATGTGTTGGATGTAAAATGTATTTTGGACTAATGAAATTAGGAATAATAAAAACACCAAAAATCATACCTGCTTGCCCAGGTGGAGTTTGCCCAATAGATAAACCAAGAAAATAATGATTATTTATTAATTCTTAAAAATTTACTCTCTCCTAATCTATATATTATTACTCCTAAAATTATATAAATAAAAGAAGATAATAATGCCTGAATAGGTTTTGTCTGAAATGGTAAAAATATTATTTGTGTCCATGTATATATAACAAAACTACTCCATACTCCATCCATAAAATCTCTCATTTTCTGTAATTCTAAAAATTTTAGAATTAATGCAAAAGCAATAAAAATTAAAAGAATTAATATCCACATTATAAAATCTTGATAATTTTTTAAATAATCTAAGCCCTTTGCTTGAAGAGCAATAAGAAAACCAATACTACCACCAAAAGTAGCAATAAAATTTTCAAAAAATTTAATATTTTGTTTTTTCATAAATTTATGATAAATGATTTATATTTATTTTTAATTAATTATATATATAATTCTTAAGAAATATTTTCCAAATCATCTATCCAAGCCTTAACTAAAACCAATTCCTTCTCTGGAACAATTTCTGCATCAACTAAAGCAACATATGCCTGTAATAATCTATCACTGACACTTCCTTCGTATGATATTGACTTCAAAACATCAATAATTTTCTGATTAAGTAAATACCCTGGTACTTCATGTTCAAAATCCTTCAATAAATTATGCTCATTTCTATCTTGATAGACCGTTGATGAATGAAATGACAAATTAGAATCAATTGACCATAAAATAATCTGAGAAATCAAACCTCTCCATATATCAGTCATTCTAAATGTAACATATGAAGGAAGATATAAAAGTGGAAATGCTTCCTTAAAAGTAATTGTATTTTGAGAATTATATGGACAAACTACACCTTTATCTAAAATAACTGGTTCTCTTTTTTCAAAATCTATATCCTTATAAGGATTAGTAAGTCTATATATTGCATCCAAATCTGGATTCTTATCTGCTAAAAATTGCTGCACAAGACAATTCTTTATTCCATTTTTTTTGACAATAGAATCATTTTGATTTATTTTCTCTAATGGAAATCCTCTTGGCCAAATTTTCTCATCTGAAAAATCATTATATACGTTATACCATTCAATGTCTGCTATTATTTCTCCTGTTACAGCAGGATCTACATCAACACCAAAATTTTCATATGGAATATTATCATCATCCGTCTCTAATATATAATCTGCACCTTTTTTTATTGCATGTAAATATCCAATATTTTTTCTACAATAATGATTATAAAGTAAATCCTTAGAAAGAGAAAAACCAAGCTCTTCCTGTTTTTTAATGTCTAAAAATTCAACATTTGATACATCAAAATCAGGTGGTGATTTTTTATCTCCTGCAACAATTATATCGTATGATTTACCAAGAAGCCTACTTATTTCATGCACCGTTTTTGTAGGTGCAAATATTGTTGTTATTACTACTGCTCCTTTAGTCATATTTAATCCCCTTGATTCTTTCTCTCATACATGAAAATAATGCTGTAAATGAATTATTAATTGAATCCGTTGATAAACTATTTGATGGATTCTTATAATGTATAGATACTTCTATCCATTTAAAAGTTCTTGCTCTGAATCTAATCTCTGTCTGGAAAAAATGTCCTCTTGAGACTAGTTTTTTTCTTAATATTTTTTTAAGTACATCCATTCTAAAAGCTTCAAAACCAGATGTTGCATCCTTTAATTTCAATCCTAAAAATAAATTTGCAATAATTGTTCCTATCTTACTAAAAAACTTCCTTTTAGGAGTTGATCTAAGCCCTCCTCCTTTAATGAATCTGCTTCCAAAGACACAATCATACCCTAAAAGTAATTTATCTATAAATTGAGGTATCTCTTTTGGCTGATGAGAAAATCCACCATCCATTTCTAAAATATAATCTGATTTCAAATCAAATGCAGCTAAAAAACCATTTACGTATGCATCAACTACACATCTATTTTGTGGTGCCCATACAAGTTTTACCATTTTATCTTTTTTCTCAAAACCTTCTACTATCTCTTTAGTATTATCTTTTGAAACATTATCTAATACAAACAATATTTTAATATCTAATTTAGAATTATATGGTTTTATTGCCTTAACTATTTCTTCATAAAACTTATTTAATGTCTTTGACTCATTTGCAAGAGGAATCACAATAGATAATTTTTCTTTAGTTTTCTTCATTTAAACCCTAACTTTATAAAAATAATAATTCTATTTATATCTATTTGTTAGAAGGTGTTGAATCTTATATTTTATCTTAAAAAATTTTATAAATTTTGAATCAATACTTTAGTATCCTAGCAAGCCTATGGCTTGCAAATGTAAAGCGCAAAGCGATTTACTATGGAAATTTATAATAATAAAAGTAGAAAAAAACAATTATAAAAAAATCTAAGATAAAATTAAAAATAAATCCTATTGGTTTCTATACCAATCTACTGTTTTTTTAAGACCTTCTCTAAAATCAATTTTTGCTTCAAAATCAAATTCTGCCTTTGCTTTTGTGACATCTAACTTTCTTCTTGGCTGTCCATTTGGTTTTGTTGTATCCCATTTGATTTCTCCTTTATAATCCATAACATCAGAAATTGTCCCTATCAAATCTTTTATTGATATTTCAAAACCTGATCCTAAATTTACAGGTCCATCTTTATTATAATATTTTGTTGCTTTTACTATTCCTTCTGCTGCATCGTCAACATACAAAAATTCTCTTGTAGGACTTCCATCTCCCCATGCTACAATGTGATCTTTGTCTGATTGTTTTGCTTCGTGCACTTTTTTTATAAGTGCAGGAATTACATGTGATGATTTTGGATTGAAATTATCTCCTGGTCCATATAGATTTACAGGTAAAAGATATATTGAATTGAATCCGTATTGAGCTCTATATGCTTGAGATTGCACTAAAAGCATCTTTTTTGCAAGGCCATATGGTGCATTTGTCTCTTCTGGATAATCTTTCCATAAATCTTCTTCTTTAAATGGTACAGATGCATGTTTTGGATATGCACAGATTGTTCCAATTGCTACAAATTTTTCAACACCATGGACACGTGCCTGTTCCATTATTTCAGCACCCATCATCATATTATTATAAAACAATTCACCTGGTTTTTCTCTATTAAGACCAATTCCACCAACATGAGCTGCTAAATGCACAACAATATCTGCATCAAAATCTGAAAACATCTTCTTTATATTCTCTGATTTTCTAAGATCATAATCTTTACTTCTTGGAACAAAAATATTTTCTTTTGGTACTCCGTCCTCTATAAATTTATCAACAACAACTCTACCTAGAAATCCTGCTCCCCCGGTTACAATTATCTTTTTTGTACTCAAATCCATAGTTTTTTCCCCAAATTACGTCAATTATAATTCCAGTAATAATATTAATATATAACTTTTATGTTCTAAATAGAAAAAAATGACAAAAAAAGCTAATTTTGACAAATTTCAAAAAGAATGGAACGAAGATAATGTAGAAGCAAAAAGATTCCATTGGTTAACAAAAGACAAAATAATTAATGAAATGGAAATCAAAATTATCTCAAAACTTCCAATAAAAGAAAGCCACAAAATCCTTGAAGTAGGATGTGGAGAAGGACAAAATATTTACAATCTAAAAAAGAGACATAAAAAAGCTAAATTCTATGGAATCGATATGGCAAAAAACCGAATTGAATTTGCTAAAACAAAAATTAATGATGCAATTTTTTCAACTCAAGATGGAAGGAAAATCGAATATAAAGATAATACCTTTGATATTGTATTCTGTAGAGACGTCATTCATCATATGTCAACAAATAGACAAAAATTCATAAAAGAAATGCTAAGAGTTTGCAAAAAGAATGGAAAAGTAATTTTAATTGAATCTAATGGACAGAACATTCTAAATAATATGTTTAGTATATTGGTAAAAAAAGAATCAGAATTAAAAAATATTTCAAAAAAATACATGATAAATTTATTAAAAAAAATGAAATTAAAGTTTAGTATCAGTCATGTCGAAAAACATAATCTACAAAGATTAATATTTCATTATAATTATGGTCTTAATTTTTTAACTAAGACAAATTTTGGAAAGTTAATTTCTGACATAATTAACTTTATGCCTGCACTTAGAGGTGCAAAATCATATGCATATATGATAATTGAAATTCAAAAATAAAAATGAAGAAATTCATAAAACAAAATAAAGCATTTGTATATTTTATCATATTTTATTCAATCCTTCTTATTTTTTCTATAGATAATGATCCAAAAAACTTTGCAAATCATGCATATCATCTAGAAAAAGCAAAATTAATGTCAGATGGAAATGGATATTCTTCTATCGGAATAGATGGTATTGTTCCTGAATCAAGTATTACAAAATTCTTTTTTGCATTTATGATTTCAGGAGTACTAAAATTATTTGGAAACAGTTTTTTTTACCCTAGATTATTTGTTGCAATATTATCAATTTTAAGTTTAATATTAATGTATTTTATTTTTGAAAAGAGACTTTCAAAAAAAAAGAGATTACTATTGATTTCTCTTACCGCACTAAATTTTCATTATTTCACATATTCTGGTTTTGTTGAAACTGAAATTCCATACATATTTTTTACATTTATCTGCATATATTTATTTGATTTATACTTAAAAAAAGAAAAAATATCAATTATTTTTTTTATTGGAATTTTTACTGTGTTTACGTATCTTACAAGATTCATAGGTATGTCTTTATTTATTGCAATATTATTACATTTAATACTTAATAAAACAAAGAAAAAATTAGATTTTGAAATAATTAAATCAAATCTAAAAAATACTGTTTTCTATGGAATAATAAGCTCAATAATATTAATAATTTGGAGTATAAGAAATAAGATATTAGGTATTGGTGGAATTGCATCAAATTATTTAAGTCCATGGATGATATTTACTCCTGACTGGAACACTGAAAAAACATATGAAATTAGCATAATCCCAATAATCTTAAAGATTATTATCAATATTGTTGGATATCTTTATTTCCTTCCTAATTTAATTTTTAATGGTATTTTATCATTAAAATTAAATAATTTTGCACATACAGTCTTAGAATCAAATAATAAATTAAATTTTATCATAAATCAAGATTTAAATTTTTTAATATACCTTGGATTTTATTTTTTTATATCATTTATATTAATATCAATAATATTTTTTGGTTACTTCAATCAAATAAAAAAGAAAATAACTATAATTGAAACATATCTTTTTTTTAATGTCGCAATCCTTATGTTATATTCTGATCGTGTACCTAGATTTTTAGTTGCTTTAATTCCACTTATCATATATTATCTTATCAAAGGTATGGACAAACTAATAAAAAATAAAATAATTTCCAAAAAAATAGTTTCAATATTTTATATATTTCTAATAATATTTTCAATATTGAGTGTTTTCAAAATAACTTATGAATATAAAACTAATACTGAATATGATCCAAATATGAAAGATTTTTTTGATATGGCATTATGGGCAAATGAAAATATTGATTCAAATTCTATAATTCTTACAAATGGAAAAATAGGTCTGGCTTTTTTTACTAACCTTATTGAATTACCAATAAGAACAATTGAAAATAGTAGCGAATTATTCAAATATATAGATGATAATAATGTTAATTACATAATTGTAGATTCATTAGAAAACATGGAATGGGTTCATAATTGGAAATATAGGACTAAAAAAAATATTATACCAACAATCAATAAACATCCTGAAAACTTCAAAGAAGTTCATAAGATAGAAAATACTATTTTATATGAATATGATAAAAATAAAAAATAAAAAAATTAGTTTTTCTTTTTAATAATTAATACAAAAATTCCTCCTAAAGCCATAATTATACCTAAACTTGAAAATTCTGGTACTTCATTATTACCACCTAAATCTATTCCTTTAGTATATAATTCTGATACTTCTGTAGGTGATAATGCACGTTTCCAAAAGCCTATTTCATCCAAATTACCATTAAATTCTATACCCCAATTCTTATCTGTAGAAATTCTATGAGCATCCCCTATAGTAAAATAATTTGTATTATCTAAGTTAAAAGAAGATATACATCCAGGCACTAAACAAATAGTATCAACTTCTTGTCCATCTACATATATTTTTGAATATGTATCTCTATCCGCAATGGTTACAACATGATGCCATAAATTATCATCATATATATTAACTGTTTTTACGCCATATACAGGACAAGGAAATCCTGTTAAAGAACAAGTTCTAATTTGAAACCAAAGGTTTCCCTCTTGAAACTTCAAACTGTATCCTGGCCTAGCATCCAATATCTGTCTAGTCCATGGGCCTGATTCATTCCCAAATTTTGAAACAATTATTTTCTCACCTGATCCAGTTTCAGATTTCACCCATGCACTTATAGAAAAATCACCTATACCAACATCCAAATCATCATGGTCATCAACTAATATATAATCATCAAAACCATCAAATTCAAATGCTCCATTTATTCCTTCGACTACATTTGTTGCACCATAATTTGTACCATCATGATTACTATAATCATCTTTTGTATCAACATCTAAACTCCAATATGAAACTAAATCATCTGTCAATAAAGCAGATACAGAAGTTATTAACACTAAAAACATTGTTGACAATAAATATAATTTTTTTAATTTATCTTGGTATTTCAATATAAACCATCTCCTTAAATTTTTAGATAGAGAAAATGAAGTAATATTTAAACATATTCTTAAGTAATATTTACTACATATTTAAATATCTAAATAAAATTACAAATATTTTATTCAGAATCAAGATCTTCTATTTTGAAATTTTTGTTCTTAAACATTTTCATACCTACATTTAAGATATATTTTACTTCACTGATTTTAATAAGACCTAAAATAAAAATCATTCCTAGATAAATAAGGCCACTAAATGAAGTTATAAGTATAGCCTCTAAATAGACATTGATATTTATGTAATTTTTTGAAAGTGACATTGCAATAAGAAATATTATACCTGCAAAAAAACCTTTTAACCATTTCTTATAAGGAAATCTTGCTCCTATGAATTTTTTAATATAATATAAACTAACTATAATTAAAGATAATACACTAAATACATATGAAATAGATGCTCCAATAATTCCAAATTTAGGTATTAGCAAAATAGAAAATAAAAAATTAACAATTGCTCCAACATATACTGTCTTAGTGACTTCAAATGGTTTTCGTATGGCAGCAATAACAGACATATTCATTGAATTGAACATTGAAAATAAAACTGCAAATAATAATATTTTCAAAGATATACTTGCCAATGTAATTGTATAACCAAATATCTGAGTTGTCATCACAAGAAATTGTTTTCCAAATATTAGTCCAATTATTAGATCTGAATATGAAAATAAAATGAATAAAAATGGAATCACAATAATTATAAGATATGAATAAGAAATTTCTATAATCTCTTTTATCTTATCTTTTCTACCTTTCGTCCATTGTTCAGAAGAATAAGGTGACATTATGAGACTAACTGATTTTGAAAATAAAGCAAGAAGAGATGCTGTAGGAAATGCTACCCCGTATATACCTACTTGTTCAACCCCACCATAAAATGTTAACATATTTACTATAAAGCTTGTTAGAATTATACTAGCTCCTGTTCCAATTAGTAATTTTAAAGAATAAGTTATAAATTCTTTAATCATTTTTTTATCTAAATACGCCCTATATTTGAAAAATCTAAATGTACTAAGGAAAAAAAATACTAATACTATAACAAGAAATACCCTAGTAATTGTATAAGATATAGTTGGAGCTATCGTACCCGACATAAAAAGAAATATAAAAAAAGAAGAGATTAGCATAATCAATGAATGAAAAAAATCAGAAATGGCTTTAAATCTTGGTTTTCCAAGACCAATCAAACTAAGATTAAGAACTTCAACAAAGCCATTTATAATAAACATTATTGCAAAAACAACCAATACTAATGTTGCTTTTTTTGTTTTGAAAAAATTTACCGAAAGAAATCCAGACATAAATATCAAAAAAGAAGCAATAATTACAGCTATAATAAACTGAAACGATAAAACAAATAATATACTTCCTTTTATTTTATCAGGTCTATTTTCAACCTTATACTTAGGTAAATAAGTCATAAGACACTCACTAAGGCCAAAATCTCTAAATATTATAAAAAAATTTACAAATGCCATTACTGAATAAAATAGACCAAAATCTTCTACTGATAAATTTTTAGCAAAGATAAGTCTAAGAAGATATCCCATTGGATATGTCAAGGAATAAATCAAAAACATTATGAATGATTCTTTAATAATTTTCTTTGCATGCTTACCCATCTTAGTAGAACAATGTAAAAAAATATAAATAATTAACCATTGGTTAAAAACATTCTCAACTAAATATTGATAAAGAATGATAAACAAAAAAGAAAAAGCTAGAGAATTGGTTTCCAATTGGTCAAAAACCAAAATTAATGAAACCAAGATTGAAAATCTCTTCAACATTGAAGGAAATGATCTATATTGGATGCTAAAAGGTAAATTACTTTTTGTTGGTTTCAAATTTAAATTTTGGAACATTAATAAAAGTCTAGATGATTGGGAGAAAAAAAAATATCCACACTTAAAAAAATTAAAGAAATATTTCTATTTCAAATTTATAAAATATTTTATCAAAGCTGTCCTTCTGATGAGAACATCAAAAAAATCTAGTATTAATAAAAAAATAATTAATAAAAAAATAATTATTCTCACATATGCTGACCAGATAAGTATTTTAGAAAAAAAGCTAAAAGTTTACAGATTTGATTCAATTCTTGATATTCCAAAAATAAAAAAAGATATTTGCATAGCCTCAATTCAACCTTTAACATATTTAAAAAATATAAAAAAGACAAAAGAGATGATTAGAATTGAAGATTATTTTGATAAACAAATAATCAAAAAATCTAAAAAAGAGGCGAACAGACTCAATAAAATATGGAAAAACATATCTAAATCAAAATTGAAAAGTAGTCTTTCCATAAACAATGATTCTTTTTATCCATATTTTGATTTGGAATACGATTTTTTATTTTCTAAAGAATGGCTCCAACTAATTTTTCTGTATTATTATACTTATAAAAAGATAATTAAAACAAATGATGCAAAAATAATTCTTACAACTGTAGGATTACTTGATGAGCCAATGCATTTAGCAGCAAAAAATATGAAGATACCATCTATTATGTTGCAACATGGGTTTTTAGATGAATACGCAAAGTTCATTGATTTATTAGATTCACAATATTACTTCTCATATGGTAAATTATACAAATCTATGATTTTAAAAAAATTCCAAAAAAGAGTATTCATAACAGGTGCTAACATTTTTGATCGAACAATTGATTTTAAAAATAAAAATAAACCAAATAAAAAACATATATTGTTATTAACACAAAATCTTATTGAAAGTAATGTTCTTGATAAAAAAAAATATTTTAGTTATATTAAAAAAATTATATCAAAGTTAAACAAATTCAATCTTCCAATAGTAATAAAATTACATCCTGCTGAAAAAAATCTTGATGAATATACCAATATAACTAAAAATAATAAAAACATAAAAATAGTAAAAAAGGATAATTTTCACAAAAATGAAAATGCGCTTTATACATTAATAAATGATTCAATATTCACAATATCATTTGGATCAACCACAATTTTAGATTCTATTATATTGGAAAAACCTGTCCTCCAAGTGATTCTTCCAGAATATAATGTAACAGAATTAAACCATATAAAAAATATAATAAAAATAAGTGTTCATGATGATTTTAAAGAATCAATTAAATTATTAATTGATGAAAAAAAATCTAAGCAAATAACTAAAAACAACTTAAAAGATATTATTAAACTTATTTATAAATTAGATAAGAAAAGTAGTGATAGAATTATACGAAATACACTAAAAATTCTTAAAAAATAAGATGTTTGTCTTATTTATTAAGTCATTTTGACAATTTTAATTAAATTTTTTAGATATATTTATAAATAATACTTTGCTTTTATCATAAATATGAAAATAGATAAGATTAATTGTCAAATACTCAATTTACTTCAAGAAAATTGTCGAATGTCACTGACAAAAATTTCAAAAAAAATAGGTTTGTCTGTAGATTCAACTAAAAAAAGAATGGACAAATTACAAGAAAATGGTTTATTTTTTCCTAAAATACAAATTAGACCTCGTAGTTTTGGATATCATAATATCATTGATGTCAAAATAAAAATTCAAAATTACGAAGAAAAAAGAATTAAAGAATTCATTGATTATTGCATCAAAAATCCAAGAATTGCAGAATTATTTTCAATATCAGGTGAATGGAATTTCACGTTAGTGTTAATAGCCAAAGATTATAAAGATCAAGCAGAAATAACAAACAAAATCAGAACAGAATTTGGTGATATCATTGGGTCGTGGTCAGAATCTTTAACAACAACAGCATACAAATTCGAAAAATATGATATATTAAAATTAGAAGGTTATGAAGATGTATAAAGGGAAAAAAATTATTTCAATAATACCTGCTAGAGGAGGCTCAAAAAGAATACCAAGAAAAAATGTGATAGACCTCTGTGGAAAACCTCTTATTGCATATTCTATTGAACAGAGCCTACAATCAAAATATATTGATGAAACTTATGTCTCTACTGAAGATGCAGAAATCAAAGAAGTATCATTAAAATTTGGTGCAAAAATCATTGATAGACCTATCAAATTAGCTCAAGATGAATCTAAAAGTATAGATGTTATGAAACATGCTTTAGAATATTTGGAAAATAATAACAATGCACCAGGTATTGTAATTTTACTGCAACCTACTTCACCATTGAGATTAGTTGAGGATGTGGATAAAGCTATTGAAACCTTTATGGAAAAAGATGCAGATACTCTAGAAAGTTTATCAGAATGTTTAGAACATCCTTCTTATATGTTTAAAAAAGGAATTAAATATATGATCCCATTAGATAAAAAAGGTTTAGAAAAAACAAGAATAGAACTCCCACAATATTATGTGGAAAATGGTTCTATTTTCATCTTAAAATATCTCTTTATTAAAAATGAAAAAACATTTTATAGTAATAAACATACAGGTTTCATACTTCCTAGAGAAAGATCAATAGACATAGATAATGAGATAGATCTTAAAATTGCAAAATTAATTTTGGAGAAAAGAAAAAAATGAATAATCAAATAAAGATAAAGAATAAATTCATTGGTGAAAATCACCCAGTATTTATTGTCGCAGAAATTGGCGTGAATCACAATCAAAAGAAAGAATTAGCTAAAAAATTAATTAAATCTGCAAAAGAATCAGGTGCTGATGCTGTCAAATTTCAAACATGGAAAACTGAAAACATATGTTTAAAAGATGCTCCTATGGCTGAATATCAAATAAAAAATACAGGGATAAATGTAAACCAATTTGATATGTTAAAAACTCTTGAACTTCCATATGCATGGCATAAAGAACTAAAAGAATATGCTGAAAACTTAAATATGATTTTTTTCTCTACTGCCGAAGATGAAGAAAGTATTGATTTTTTAATAAAAGAAGTAAAAATTGAAATTCTTAAAGTTGGATCAGGTGAACTAACAAATTACCCTTTATTATCTTTTACTGCAAAAAAAAAAGTACCTTTGATAATCTCAACAGGAATGTCTAATCTATGTGATATTGAAAAAGCTTTAGATGTAATCTATAAAAACAAAAATGAGGATATAATTATATGTCAATGCACTAGCCAATATCCTGCACCTATTGTAGATATAAATCTAAAAGCAATTAATACTTTGAAAAATACTTTCAAACTTCCCTCTGGATTTTCAGATCATAGTATTGGTGATGAATGTTCTATTGCTGCCGTTGCCTTAGGTGCCGTATATATTGAAAGACATTTTACACTAGACAGAAATTTACCAGGTCCAGACCATAAAGCATCACTTGAACCAAATGAATTTAAAAAAATGGTTATAAAAATTAGAAACATTGAAAAAGCATTAGGGAATGGTATAAAAAAACTTATGCCATCTGAAATTGATACAAAAAATGTTGTAATGAGAAGAATAGTAGCATCTAAAGACATAAATCTTGGTGAAAAAATCAATCTTTCTAGTGTAAACTTTAAAAAATCAAACATTGGATTAGAATCAAAAGATTTTGATTACATTGATGGAAAAACTATCAAAAAATCAATTAAAAAAAATATGGTGATTACAAATGAATATTTCTAATAATTGGGAAAAAATTCACTCAGATAGAGAATGGGGGAAATATCCTAATGAAGAATTAATAAGATTTATTGGGAAATATTTTTTCAAAATAGAATTTGAAAAAAGGAATAAAATCAAAATATTAGAATTAGGCGTTGGACAAGGAGCTAATGTTTGGTTCCTTGTTAGAGAAGGTTTTGATGTTTATGGAGTTGATATTTCAAATTCAGCAATTGAAAAAATGAAAAATCGGCTTAAAAAAGAAAATATGTATACGCCAAACATGACTAAAAAATTTGTACCAATAAATATTTTAAACATGGATTTTCCTAAAGATTATTTTGATGTAGTGATTGATGTTGCTTCGATGCAATATTTAAGTTATACTAATAACAATATTATATTTGAAAAAACTAATCAACTGCTCAAAAAAAATGGATATTTTTTTGTATGGCACTTATTAAAAGATTCTTGGGGATATGATCCAAACAATTGTATCGATAAAGATACTGTCAAAAATGTCACAGAAGGTCCAGCAATGAATCAAGGAAATATATATTATGCAACTATGAATGATTTGTGCTCTATGCTGAACAAAAATAATTTTAAAATTATTGAAAAAGAAATTCTAAAAA
>JABHHN010000083.1 GCA_018671515.1 archaeon
ATCATCTGCGAAATAGAAAACTTTTTTGTTTTCTGTTGAGTTAGGAGAAGCAACACCTTCAATACATATTATTTCATTACATTCAGTATTTTGTGCCATACTTCTTACAGATTTTGATATGTCCCATTCTAGTCCTACACTATTTAATATGGTATGCATTATGATAAGATTATTTTTTTTATCATAGAATACTCCCATTGGGTTTATTAATTTACCATCATGTATTGCAACAGTTGCAGGCATTTCATCATATTCAAATGTTCCAATCATCTCAGGTTTTAGATGTTCTATTAAAAACTCAGTCACTATAGTCCCTATTAATCCAAAACCAGGAAAGCCTTCTATTATCTTTACTTTTTTTGGAACTTTATCAAGAATAATTTTCATTTATGCATACCTCTTTTTTAATAAGAATTAAGGGATGGGGTTATATAAAGTTTTTGGGTGAGAAATTTATTATGTTGCAGGAGGAGTATCAGTAGATTCTATTGATTCTAATGCATCTTCTATTACGGTAATTGCATGTTCTGCTTTTTCTTTTAAGTCTTGAAATAATACAACTTGTGCAGGAATTGCACCAGTTTCAAAAGTTTCAAGTGCTTCAATAATTTTATCAAATAAAGCTGGCACTTTTTTTATTGCTTTTATAAGTAAGTCAAAATCGTTTTTTATACTATTTAAATCCATTTTTATCTTTCTTGACTTTTCAGTTCTTCTTTTTTTATCAACCTGACTTTCATTTGGTGATTCATTAAACGACTCTATATCAGCATGAAGATCAGTAATTTTTTGCCCAAAATCAGTCAATAGACCAGTTTCAGTTTTTATGGAATTTAATTCTTTTTTATGTCTTGAAAACACTTTTCTATAAGTTGCGATGATAAATTCTCTTTCAGTTATTTTAATATTTTTTAATATGGTTTCAGTTTCTGTAGATTCTTCACTAATTAGGGCAAAAAATTCAGCACTTAATACTTCTATGTGTTTTGAATTTCTTGTTACTTTAGTTTTAAAACGATGTATTTTACTAATCATTTCACGAATTATAGGTTCAATTTGTTGTGCAATTTGAACAAGACCTTGATCATATTCAGTAATTATATTGTCATATTGTTTTTCTGCAGATACAAATTTTCTAATATTTTGATATTCTCCAATTAATTCACCAATTTTATCAGAAGCTGCATTTAGATAACTCGTATCTGTGTTTTGATGTGCTTCGTTAACATTTAGTCCTCTTTTATGATGAAATAGAAATCCATCTTTTTCATGAAAAAATGTTCTGGAAAATTTTTCTTCATGTTGTTTTAAATTATTAATGTGTGTTTTTATAATTGCTGTATCTTCTTGATAATTTTCTCTAGCTCCTGTAACTAATCTAGATCTTTGATCTAATTTTAGTCGAATATTTTCTTCTTCTCTTATATTGGTAAATTTTTCTTTTCCTTCATCTAATAATGTTTTAATTGGTGGTTTTATTTCATCATCTACTTCATCTTCTGCGGTATATTCAAAATCTCCACCATTTAAGACTTGTTTAGGTTGACTTGCATCACTTCCTTGTTCTCTAATGATATATATTGTGTATTTTCCAGCTTCACCTATTCTAGGTGTATTGAATTCAAAACTTGCTTGACCATTTGCTTCTTCAATTATTTCACCTATGTTTGGTACAGGTATAATCCCAATCATTACATTTATTCTACCTGTAATAAGACCTATCCCTGTAACTTTTAATCTTGTTCCTCCTTCAATTGGTCCTTTTAGTTCCTCACCAACCATAGGTTTAACTTCTCCAATAGCAAATCTTGGGTCTTGTCCAGGACGAGCTCTATCAAATTCATCTGCTCCACCGTCAGGATGATAATAATATGGTTTTGGATATGTTTGTGGATTTGCAGGTCTTCCTTCAGCTGCAATATATCTGATAATTATATTTACTGGACTTACAGGATTGCCATCTTCAATTGCTGCACCAGGAGCAAAACATCTAATTGACTTACCTTCTGGATCGATAATTGGTTGTGCAACTGGTACATTACCAAAAAATATTTGAGTTTGTTCTCTAATAAAACCTGAACCCATTATTAAAACTAAATTTCCACCTGAAATTGGACCTCCAAGATTTCTATATTCATTTGCAATTCTTTCAGGATTTCTAGGATCTGCTTCTGGTTGGTCTGAATGAAAAGATCTTATTCCTAGGATTTGTAGTGGATGTCTGTCTCCTGTATATTTTGGATCAGCAGGTGCCTGGCCAGGTTCAAATGTTTTTTCACCTTGTGGTCCTCCTTCTTGAAGAATTTTAATTTGGTCTTGAAGCTCTTTTAGTTTAGAATCTGCTTCTTTTACTACAACAGTTCCTGCATCTCCAGCTCCTGAAGCGACAGCTGAAACTTCATTAAGAACTTTACCCATTCGAGCTAACATTTCATTTATAATGTCAGTTCCATCATTCTCTGCCATTTTAAGGATTCCTCCAGTTGTCTCTGAAAATTGTTAATTGAGCTCTTGCTGCAATTAATCCTCTTGCATAATGATGTGCAACTTTTAAAGGAACAATAGTTGCCCTATTTAATGCACCTTTATATTTTTTCATAGCACTTTGGAATTTATTTTTTTGTTTTTTATTTCTAGGTATATCTGCAAAATTTGTATTGAAATTTGCTAACATATTATTTATTTCAGGTATGATTCCAGGTCTTGGTGGAGGAGGACCACCACCAAATATCATTTGAAAATTTCTTCTATAAGTTGGCATAGTTGGTGGCATTGCAGGAATAGCTCTTCTAGGTGTTAACCCTGGATGATGATGTAAATATCTTTCATTTAATATTTTTACACCACTTGATCCCAGTTGTTTTGAAGCAACACTTAATCTTTTAATTGCATTTTCAAATTGTACAATAAATGCATCAATTCTTGGATCTGGTTCTACGTCATCTTTTTTATCTTTTTCACCATCTCC